>NZ_DALZQO010000029.1:0-39229 GCF_032017025.1 Hydrogenoanaerobacterium sp. | reverse complement strand
TTAAGCTCATCAGTGCTGAAAATACTTGGCGGGAAGCTGCCTGGGAAGATAAGTCAGTGCCAACACTAGAGAAGTTATGATTTTTATCATAACTTCTTTTTTATATGCAAGTTTAATTGCTATTTCTGAGTGCGAAGTTGTATAATAAGCATGTTTGTATAAAATAACAGTATTGGCTTGAAATGAGTGGTACAATTGAACTATGATGAAGCAGTAAATACTACAATTGAAATTGGGTACGAGCTTTTAAAAAATGGTGCGGAGATTTACCGTATTGAAGAATCCATGCAGCGCGTGTTTACAGCTTATGGTTTAAAGCAAAACGAGGTATTTACCATCCCATCCTGTATCATAGTAACCCTCCGCATGGAAGATGGCCGCCCGATTACCCAAATTAAGCGGGTGTATTCCTCTGTTACTGATCTAGAAAAAGTGCGCCGGCTTAATGATCTTTGCCGCCGAATTTGCAGAGATACGCCTGATTTTATACAGATTAGAGCAGAGCTGGACGCGATAAAAGCAATGCCGAGCTTTAGTTTTAACGTGCAGATGCTTGCTTTTGCTGCGATTGCTGCGGTATTTACACTATTTTACGGTGGCAATTTTGCAGATGCTGCATGCGCTGCGTTTTGCGGTGCTGCAGTCAAAATAGTGAGTTATCAAATGGGCAAATTTCGTACAAATTCATTCTTTATTATCATAATATCCAGTGCCGTGGCGGCAGTCTTGGCACTTGCTGCGGTTCAGCTCCAACTGGGCTTTAGTTCGGACAAGATCATTATAGGTACGCTGATGAATTTGGTACCGGGTGTTGCTGTCACCAATTTTATGCGTGACATCATTGCGGGCGATTTGCTTTCGGGTGTGATTAAGCTCACCGAGGCGCTTTTGAGTGCTACGGCAATTGCATTGGGTGCCGGTATTGCGTTGGCAGTTGCCCGTATGGTGTTTGGTATTTAGTAAAAGGTGTGGGTGATAAATATGGGCAGCATCTTATCATGTGCATATGTTTTTATAGGCTGTGTTGCTTTTTGTTTTGTGTTTAATCTGCGCGGGAAGATGATGTTTTTAGCCCCTTTGGGCGGTTCTTTGGGGTGGCTTATCTATCTGCTCAGCAGCAGTCTAAACAGTCCGATTTTTCAATGTTTTCTTGCTACTTTAGTGATTTCTATCTATGCAGAGATTATGGCACGCTTACAAAAGGTACCGGTCACGGCTTGCTTACTGATTGCAATTCTGCCTCTAGTACCAGGCGGAGGGCTATACTACACCATGGAATATTGTATCAGCGGTAATATACCAATGTTCTGGGAAAAAGCAGGATATACCTTTGGCACGGCGGGTGCACTTGCGCTTGGCATTTTGGTTGTTTCGTCTGCGGTTCGTTTATGGTATACCATACGGGCTTCTTTATCAAAAACATTGCCGAAAAGAATATAGATAAAAGCTCCCGAAGATTTTCTCCGGGAGCTTTACATGTTAACTGTTTATTGGTTCGGTTTCAGGCTCCTCCTGCCAAAGGTGAATTTTTCCTGATGCCTGCATATCTTTCAGCAAAATTACCGTAAGCGGGAATACAAACATACCGATAATCCCCATTACATGTAGCCCGAGGTACATAAAAATCAAGGTGACCAGCGGATGAAGCCCAATGCGCTTACCGATGATACGCGGCTCAAGAATGTTGCGGATGACCGTGATGACGACATAAATAATCAGCAACCCTGCACCAAATCCGGTTTGCCCCATGATTAAGCTGATAAGTCCCCATGGAATTAGAATCGTACCGGTCCCAATCACAGGCAGAATATCTACCAGAGAGATGATTGCGGCCAGCAAAATGGCATAATCTACTTTAAGCACAAGCAGTCCTATCGAAAGCTCAACAAAGGTGATAAACATAATCAGTAGATAGGAGCGTAGCATCTCGTACATTTTTTTACCAAAGGTATCCCATGTATTCCGCACCTGAAGCCGATATTTTTGAGGGATTTGGAGCTTGCAAAAATGTTTTAGATGATCAAATTCTACGCACATAAAAAAGGTTGCCACTATAGTAATGATGATGGAAATCAGCATCGACGGCAGCAGCGAAGCTTTATTGGCGAGCCAGGTGACAGCTGTACCAGATAGGGAGATGAGCTTTTGCTGTGTTGTGTGGACGATATCCTGCGTAAGCTGTAGAATTTGCTGCTCCAATTCGTTGGGCAATCGTTCCAGTAAGCTGTTCATTTTACTGCTCAGTGCATCGGTAACAGCGGGGGCGGTACTCTGGTACCATTCGGGAAGATGTACCACAATATCAGCAACTTCGTTGATCGCATTGTAGATACAAAGCACACATAAAAACCCTATAATAGTTAGCAAAATGAACGCAACAATCGGCGCAACAATGCTTTTTTTCAGCCTCGTTTTCTGTGCCAGCCAATTGATAGGCTGCTGTAGGCAGGCAGCGATAATAAACCCGATGATAAACGGGAGCATCCAGATCATTACATACTTAAAACAAAAGTATAAAATGACAAGAATACAGGCTGCAAATGCACAATTGATAATAAATCGCTTTCGTTTTTCCAGTGTCACAGCAACGTCCTCTTTCTATTGTGGCTTTTCTCTACCTGTCATTGTAGAGTACGGTTAAATTACTGTCAATAAAAATAGCGTTAAGAATCCAAATTTAGGGCGCCTCATTATTATGTTTGTATTTATCCTTGCCATATGATACTATAATAACTGCTGAACGATTCACTCTTTACAGCTTATTTCACCGCGCTTCAGATATTGATAATGTTCGACACACATTACGGTGGGGATTACTGACAGATGACGGAGTGTAGATATGAAAAACATTTTGAGGAAAGAAAATATCGGCTTTATTGCAGTGCAGAGCCTCTACCAGATTTCTTTTTGCGTTTATTCTGCTTTTTTGGTGATGTACCTGCAGATGAACGGCTTTACCAATGAGCAATGCGGGCTTGCAATTACCTTGCAATACCTCACCTGCCTGATTTTGCAGCCGCTTTATGGCTATATTACCGATACTTACCTTTCTTGCAAACGTTTTTTAATGCTTGCAACCGCCATTACCATTCCGGCAGCGTTTCTGCTGCCTATGACGGTAAGAATAGTGCCGCTTGCTATGCTCTCTATTGTGATTTACGCATGCTTTTACAACTCGAACGAGACAATAATTGCCGCTTGGGTGCTGTTGTTGCGCGATCAAAAGCCGTATATCAACTACGAAGTCACGCGTGGATTTGCCTCGTTTTTCTATGCATTTTTTGCACTTGGCTTTGGTGTGCTGCTCCAGCGATTTGGTACAAAAGTCATGTTTATCTCCTATGCGCTGTTGGCGTCCGCATTGTTTTTGGCATGCATTCCTATCCCCGAGGTTGCCTGCCAGAACAGTAAGAAGCTCAGCCGCTTTGCAGGGGGACAATCACTTTCTACGTTGCAGGTGGCGAAAACACTTGCCTCCAATAAGCCGTATATGCTGTTCTTGGCGAGTGCACTCTGCTATCAAATTGGGCTCAAAGCAACTAAAACCTTTATATCCAATTATGTTGCGGTGCTCGGCGGCGCGGAGCAAGAGCTTGGGGTACTGTTCTTCTTCTCTGCGCTGATTGAATTTCCTGCACTTTATCTCATCGGCAGAATGACCAGACGATACAAGGTGGAATACTCTTATCTAATGATACAGTTTGCACTTATTTGCAACCTGCTATTCCTCAAATTTATGCCCAGCATGGTGGGTATGACCTTTGCAATGATATTCAGCGGAGTTGCTTACATCGGCTTTCTAGGTGTATTCATGGATTTTGTAAAACTCAAGACCCCGCGCCAGCTCAATTCCTCCGCTATTTCATTGGGTATGGCACTTACCAATGCGCTTGGTGCCATTCTCGGTGCTTATTTCGGCGGCCTGATCATCGATTTGTGGGGGCTGGATTTCATGACAATCAGCTGCTTTATCACAACCGCCCTTGCATTTATATTGTTTTTACCGTTGCTCCTCTGTAAAGATCATACACCAACAGCAACTCAATAAAAAATAGCGGTTTTCTCTTGCAAAATACTTTAAAACGGGATATAATAAATACAGTAGAATAGTCTGTTTCAGGGCGAGGTGCGAATCCTCACCGGCGGTGAAGCGCGTCAGAGCGATAAGTCCGCGAGCAATTGCATGAATCGGTTAGAATCCGATACCGACGGTATAGTCCGGATGAAAGAAACGGGTGCGTTTTTTGACGAACGTATTTGTCCCTGATGATTTTTTCATCAGGGATTTTTTGATGTTGTTTTTCAGTAAAACGCCTATGCGAACCCTTCTGACAGCATTCTAACTTTATTTGTCCGCATCGGACACAGGAGGTACCCCCATGAATACATCCACCAAAAAAATGACACGTCTGGGCATGCTTGCGGCAATTTCTATTGTTTTGCTTATGGCGGTGCGCATTCCCTTTCCACCTGCACCGTTTCTGGAGTACGACCCCGCCGATATTCCGCTGTTTATCAGCGCATTTGCATACGGGCCGTTTTCTGCTCTGATTCTAACGCTGGTGGTTGCGGTGCTGCAGGGAACAACGGTCAGCGCAGCGAGCGGTATCATCGGTATTGCTATGCATTTTTTTGCAACGGGAGGCTATGTACTGGTGGCGGGCGCAATCTATAAACGCAACAAAACCAAAAATACGGCGGTGATTGCACTGGGGGCAGGCACCCTTACCATGACAGCACTTATGGTAGTGATGAACCTGATTTTCACACCTATCTTTATGGGTACACCGGTGGATGCAGTGCTGGGCATGCTGTTGCCGATTATCATTCCCTTTAACCTTATGAAAGCGGGAATTAACTCGATTATTACCTTTTTACTGTATAAATCGACAAATAAATTACTTGGAGTATAGATAAAACGAATTTTTTATTGACAAATTAGTATAAGATATACTATAATAATAGTTACAACTGAATAACCCCTTATCAAGAGCGGCGGAGGGAACAGGCCCTGTGATGCCCGGCAACCTGCTTTATGCAAGGTGCCAAGTCCTGCGGGAAACCGAGAGATGAGGATCACATAAAATCTCGGTATTGCACCGAGATTTTTTTGCGTGTGGAGCCAAACCCACGGCAGGTAAAATTTTGGTGCGGAAAAACAGTATGTACACAACCAACAAGGAGGAACTATTATGGCAAGACATCTTTTTACATCCGAATCGGTGACCGAAGGGCATCCCGATAAAATCTGTGACCAAATTTCCGATGCGGTGCTCGACTGCATCATTGCACAGGACCCAGCCGCGCGTGTAGCGTGCGAGACCACCGTTACCACAGGTTTGATTATGCTGATGGGTGAAATCACCACCAGCTGTTACGTCGATATCCCCAAGATTGCACGGGGCGTGGTAGCTGATATTGGCTATGACCGTGCAAAATATGGCTTTGACTGCGATACCTGCTCGGTAATCACCACCATCAATGAGCAGTCCACCGACATTGCACTCGGCGTTGACCGTGCATTTGAGACAAAAACCGGAAAGGGCAGCACCGCCGAGGATGAAACCGGAGCGGGTGACCAAGGTATGATGTTCGGTTATGCCTGTGACGAAACCCCGGAGCTGATGCCAATGCCCATTTCGCTGGCGCATAAGCTGGCAAAGCGCCTTACCTTTGTGCGTAAAAACGGCACACTGCCTTACCTTCGCCCCGACGGTAAAACTCAGGTGACCATTGAATACGAGGATGACAAGCCAGTGCGTGTTGATACTGTGGTGGTTTCAAGCCAGCACGGCGCTGAGGTTACACTCGAGACCATCCGCGAAGATATCATTGAGCATGTCATTAAGCCGATTGTTCCTGCTGAGCTGCTTGATGACAGCACAAAATACTTTATCAACCCTACAGGGCGCTTTGTCATCGGCGGGCCGCAGGGGGACAGCGGGCTTACCGGCAGAAAGATTATTGTCGACACCTACGGCGGTTATGCAAGGCATGGCGGCGGCGCATTCTCGGGTAAAGACCCAACCAAGGTCGACCGCAGCGCAGCTTATGCGGCGCGCTATGTGGCAAAAAACATTGTTGCGGCGGGCCTTGCAAAGAAATGTGAGATTCAACTCGCCTATGCCATCGGTGTGGCCGCGCCCGTTTCGGTGATGGTAGATACCTTTGGCACCGGAACCGTACACGATGACCTGCTCTCTCAGGCGGCAACACATGTGTTTGATTTGCGCCCTGCCGCAATCATTCGCGAGCTTGACCTGCGCAAACCCATCTACCGCCAGCTCGCCGCTTACGGACATGTCGGCAGAGAAGATCTTAATGTTGCGTGGGAGAAAACCGACCGCGTAGATGCACTGAAAAAATACGTTTCGGAGCGCGAATAGTACAATAAGCGGGTGGGGCTAGCCTCACCCGCTTTTCACATGATTTGCCGTTTTTTCATAGAATGGGGTACTCTACTTTGTAAAAACGGAGGTAAATTCTATGAAAACGGCTATTCTCATTGCCATTGGTCTAATGGCATCGGTGGGGCTGGGTTATATTCTGGTGGCTTTACAGCGGTGGATATTAAAGCCCCGCCACCCATCTCACGTGGTGGCAGTGCTCCCTGTATTCGGTGATGAGGCAGATATTGAGCAGCAGCTCCGCAGCGCCTACACCGACCTTTTGCAGGGAGCCTATGGGATGACACCGATTCTGCTGATTGCAGATTTCGGTGCAGATGTAGAAACGCTCACAGTTTGCACCATCTTTTGTCAGGGATGCTCGTATGCGCGTATCTGCAGCGGAGATGACCTGCCGCAGGTGCTCAAAGGTTTACAAAATAAGTAGCCTGTATTATACTTAAAAGTAGACTACTATCTGGCGGATATAAGATTTATGCCAGAAGCCGGACGGAAACACGCCGGATGTTCTGACCTGTGTCGTACATTTTGCGTAGAAAGTAAGGAGGTGAAGCGCGTGCAGGAGCAGGAACTTGAAAAGCTGGAGGGTACGGTGGAATACATCAGCTTCCACAGCGACGATACGGGCTTTACCGTACTGGGGCTCGCTGTCAATAACGAAACCGAGCTTGTCACCGTAGTGGGCGAAATGGTGGAGATTTCTGAGGGGGAACACCTTTCGCTGTTGGGGGAATATGCGGCGCACCCCACCTATGGGCAGCAATTTCGTGTGTCGATGTGTGAAAAAACATTGCCTGCCACCGCAAATGCGATTTTAAAATATCTCTCGTCCAAATCCATTAAGGGAATTGGCCCGGTGCTTGCAAACCGGCTGGTTGGGCATTTTGGAAACACCACCCTTGATATCATTGAAAAAGCACCGGAACGCCTCACCGAGGTGAAGGGAATCTCACCCAAAAAGGCGCAGGAGATTGCTGGCGATTTTAAACGCATCTACGGGGTGCGCATGGTGATGATGTTCCTTTCGAAATACAACGTTCACCCGTCGGTTTGCGTGCGGGTGTGGAAAAAATGGGGGGGCACATCGGTCGAAGTGCTCTCCGAAAACCCTTATCTGCTTTGTACCGGAGATTTGGGGCTAACCTTTGCGCAGGCAGATGCCATAGCAATGGAAATGGAGTTCCCGCCTGAGCACCCGCACCGCGTGAATGCGGCGCTTGCCTTTGTTTTACGGCATAACCTCAGCAATGGACATACCTGCCTGCCCGAGGCGAATCTGCTCAAAATATCCACCGAGCTGCTGGGGGTAGACCGCGTGCTGGTGGAGCAATGCCTGTTTGAACAAATTGACGCGGAGGAGCTGATATCGCTTGAGGCAGGCGGCAAAACGTTAATCTACCTACCACAGCTCTATTGTGCCGAGCGGTATATTTCGGGGCGTTTGCTCATTGCGCGCAGCGCCTTTGCAAGCCCCGATATTGATTATTCCAGCCAGATTGATTCACTTGAACAAAGCTTTTCAATCGAGTATGAAGGTCTGCAGCGCAAGGCTATCTCTGCTGCGCTCAACAGCGGTGTGTTTATTCTCACCGGCGGGCCGGGAACCGGTAAAACCACCACCATCAATGCCATTATCGAGCTGTTTGAACAGATGGGAGAAAAGGTGCTGCTCGCTGCTCCCACAGGGCGTGCTGCCAAGCGTATGGCTGAAATGACAGGGCGCGAAGCCAAAACCATCCACCGCTTGCTTGAGGTGGATTTTAAAGCGGGCGATTCGCTCACCTTTAAACGCAACGAGCGGAACCCCCTGGATGCGGGAGTGCTCATCATCGACGAGATGTCGATGGTGGATACCCTGCTTTTTGAAAGCCTTTTGCGTGCCATGCGGCTATCGTGCAGGCTGGTGCTGGTCGGGGATGCCGACCAGTTGCCGTCAGTAGGTGCGGGCAATGTGCTGCGCGATATGATTGATTCGGACGTGCTGTACACGGTACACCTGCAGGAGATTTTCCGTCAGGCGGCACAAAGCCTGATTGTGACCAACGCGCATCAGATTGTACGGGGGGAACACCCCGACCTGAATGTGCGTGACAACGACTTCTTTTTTTTGCGTGGAACAAACTTTCAGGGAATTACCGAGACTTTGGTCGATCTCATCGGCCGCCGCCTGCCCAAAGCCTACGGGTTTTCTCCAAAATGGGACATACAGGTGCTTTCACCCACCCGCAAAAGCGAGCTTGGCACGGTAGAGCTCAACCGCCGCCTGCAGCAGAGTTTAAACCCGCCCGCACAGGGCAAGAATGAGTTTAAATTCGGAGGTTACGTCTTCCGCGAGGGCGACAAGATTATGCAGATTCGCAACAATTATGATATTGTGTGGGAGAAAGAGGACGGCGAGAGCGGGCTGGGCATTTTTAACGGCGATATCGGTGAGATTTTGCAGATTGATAAATCCACCCGCATGCTGCTGCTGCGGTTTGACGATAAACAGGCCGAGTACAGCTTTGATATGGCAAACGAGCTGGAGCTCGGCTATGCCATCACTGTGCACAAATCGCAGGGCAGTGAGTTTGAGGCGGTCATTATTCCGCTGCTGCACGCCACCAAAAATCTCTATTACCGCAACCTGCTTTACACCGCGGTGACGCGTGCCAAGCGCCTGCTGATTTTATTGGGTGACCCAAACAGCGTGTACTATATGGTAGATAACAACAAAAAGACATTACGCTATACCAATCTGGCGCAGTTTTTGCGTGATGAGCCACCGATTGGAGAAGAATGATGAAAGAGAATTTGTGGAGCCGTTTTTTAAACCTGTTCTTTCCGCGTAGATGTGCCTGCTGTGGGCAGCTGCTTGCGGGGGGAGCCTTATGCGAGGGCTGTCTGCTTTTGCTAAAAACGCTGGAATCTCCTCTGCTACCGTATACAGCACCGCTGGACGGATTAAGCGCCGCATTTGCCTACAGTGGCGCGGGTGCCGCACTGATGCGGGAGTTCAAATTTCATCACCAAACGCACTGTTATCATCTTTTATTACAAGAATCATTTGAAAAACAGGTGCGGGAAACATACGAAAAGTATAATATCGACATGATTATACCAATACCGATGTATCGTGACGCAAAACGCGAGCGCGGTTTCAATCAGGCAGAGCATATTGCGTCGAATTTGGCAAAAAGCATGGGGGTGCCCTGCAGGGCAGATATCATGCAAAAAGTGTGCGCCAACAGGGTACAGCACCATCTCTCCAAATCGGAGCGGGTCAACAACGTGAGGGGCGTCTACCAAGTTGCTCTGCCCCAAACAGTAAGGGGCAAAACGGTGCTGTTGGTAGACGATATTACCACCACAGGTGCAACTTTGCTGGAATGTGCGGCGGTGCTCAAAGCGGCAGGTGCTGTACAGGTGTATGGTGCGGCGGTGCTTTACACTCCGCCGGTACAGTCTTCAAAGAAAGTTTAGAAAATAATGTTGAATCCGGCAGAAAAAGCAGATATACTGAAAGATGATAATATTGCGGCAGATGTTATCTGCATCGGAGGATAAACAGGGAATGAGTAACATTGATATCGGAATTGACCTCGGCACCACGTCGGTGATTATTTACACGAAAGAAAAGGGCATTTGCCTAAAAGAGCCGTCTGTTGTGGCGGTAAATGCCTACACCGGCGAGCTGCTGGCAGTGGGCACCGAAGCCGCGCTGATGCTGGGCAAAACGCCGGGTAAAATTAAAGCTGTCTGCCCGCTTGCAGACGGTGTTATTGCCGACTACGAGCTTTGCGAAAAAATGGTGAAATTTTTCCTCAAAAAGGTGAGCGAAAACAGTATTGTAAAACCGCGTGTTGCAATCTGTGTGCCGTCCGGCATCACCGATGTGGAAAGCCGTGCCGTTGTAGAAGCGGCGGTTGTAGCGGGTGCGCGCAAGGTGTTTTTGGTAGAAGAGCCCGTTGCGGCGGCAATTGGCGCGGGCATTGACCTAAACAAGGCAAACGGAAACATTATCCTTGATATCGGCGGCGGCACTACCGATGTAGCGGTGCTGTCGCTCAACGGCATTGTTACAAAGATGTCGTTAAAAATTGCGGGCAACAAGTTTGATGATGCGATAATCAAATATATACGAGATAATTACAACGTTCTTATCGGACAGCGCACGGCAGAAAGCATTAAAATTGGTGTGGGCAGCGTTGCCCCACGTTTGGTGGAAGCTGAGATGGAGTTTAAGGGAAGAAACCTGATTTCCGGCTTGCCACAAAAAAGAACGGTCAAACGCAGTGACATCCGTGAGGTGCTGATGGAACCGGTGATACAGATTTTGCAGGCAGTTCGTTCGGTGATAGAACGCACCCCGCCTGAACTGGTGGGCGATATGCTTGAAAATGGCATTGTACTCACAGGCGGCGGCGCAAAGCTTAACGGTCTGCCCGAGTTGGTGCGTAAGGTTCTTAAACTGGACGCATATCTTGCACCATATTCAGAAGAATGTGTTGCAATTGGTGCTGGCAAGCTATTTGACTTTACAGATGATATGAGCGACGGAATTATCGAATCTATCCTTTATCCGCACCATTAGCAGGGGCGCCTGGATTAAAATTAAAATAATAGCTGCATTCTTTGCTTATTGCATGGGATGCAGTTTTTTTATGTCAAACTATTGACAAAGAGCCTTTCAAGTGTTATATATGTATATAGAGTATATATACACTATTTGACTGGAGTGCAGACATGGACATCATTATCAGCAATTCCAACGGCAGACCCATTTACGAGCAGATTACTTCACAGATTAAAAATCAAATTATTACAGGGGCGCTTCACGAAGGCGATGCGCTACCGTCGATGCGTTTGCTGGCCAAGGAGCTGCGCATCAGTGTCATCACCACAAAACGTGCCTACGAAGATTTGGAGCGCGACGGATTTATCGAAACCGTAACCGGCAAGGGGAGTTTTGTGGCGGGGCGCAACATGGAGATTATTCGGGAAGAACACCTGCGCATGGCAGAGGAAGCACTGCAAAAAGCAGTATTGGTAGCGCAAAGCGGCGGTATCTCCCTTGATGAACTCATTGAAATGCTAAACCTGATTTATACGGAGGACGAATGATGGAGAACATATTAGAGGTACGGAATTTAAATAAAAAGTATCATGATTTTGAACTGCAAAACGTAAGCTTTAGCCTGCCCAAAGGGAGCATAATGGGTTTTATTGGTGAGAACGGAGCAGGCAAAACGACCACGTTAAAGCTGATTCTAAATGAGATTAAGCGGTCTTCCGGTGAAATTGTGGTATTTGGGCTGGATAATATCCATAACGAAAAACATATCAAACAGGATATTGGTGTAGTGTTTGATGAAAACTTTTTTTACTATATGCTCAAACCCGTAGAAATTGGTAAAATTTTAAAAGCAACCTTTTCAAACTGGGACGATGCGCTTTATGAGCAATACCTCAACCGATTTAAGCTGCCAAAGAACAAGCCCATGAAAGAGTTTTCACGCGGCATGAAAATGAAGCTTTCTATAGCGGCAGCTTTGTCTCACCACCCAAGGCTGTTGCTGCTGGATGAGGCGACCAGCGGACTTGACCCCGTGGTGCGCGGTGAGATCCTTGATGTATTTCTTGATTTTATACAGGACGAGGAGCATAGCATTCTGCTCTCCTCCCATATCACCAGCGACCTCGAAAAGATTGCAGATTATATCACGTTTATCCACGATGGAAAGGTTGTACTCAGCGCGGGTAAGGATGAGATACTGGACAGCTATGGTGTGGTTCGCGGCAGTGAGGCTGAACTTGCGGCAATCGATAAACAATATCTTGTAGGTACACGTAGCAATCGCTTTGGCTGCGATGCGTTGGTGAACAACAGGGTAATTGTTGCGCAACAGCACCCGGCATTGGTGATGGACAATGCAAAGCTGGACGACATTATGATGTATTATGTGGAGGGCGAAGTAGAGTGAAAGGCCTAATTTTAAAAGACTTCTATAATTTAAGCAACTACAAAAAGGTACTGGTGTTTTTCTTAATATTTTATGGTTTTTTTGGACTTATAACGGGCAGTGCAGCAAGCATGTTTGGAATGATTATTTTTATGAGTGCGATTTTGACCCCATCGTTGTTCAGTTACGATGAGTTTTCGAAGTGGGATTCGTACGCACTCTCACTGCCGGTGACGCGCAAAAACATCGTGGGGGCACGTTACACAGTATCGATTATTCTTGTTGGGGGCAGCGCAGTGCTGACGGTAATTATGGTAATGCTCGTACAGCTTTTGAAACCCGACCCAAACATCCATGAAGTGTGGCTTTCTGTACAGGGAATGCTGACGGGTGCAATTTTATTTGTCAGTGTTATTACCCCCATTTGCTACAAGCTGGGGCCGGAAAAAGGCAGAATCTACATGTTGGCGGCAGTACTTATCCCTGTTGTTGGTATTTTTTTATTAAAACAAATGGGTGTTGCCGTACCGACACAGCAGCAGGTGGAACTGGGGCTAAGTGTGCTGCTGCTGATTTCACTGTTGTGTTTTGCTGCATCCTATTTCATCTCCTGCAGAATTTACGAAAAGAAAGAGTTTTAATCCTCGTCAAGCTTTTTAACAACCAAGCTATCTTATGAAATATAGATGATACACATAGTAAAAATTATTGTTTTTAAGCGGAAAACCGCTTGAATAACCAACGCGGGAACCCGCGTACAAAACAATAGCCCTGAACAATAAAAAGCCTGCCAATTTCACGGCAGGTTTTTTATTTTAAAAATTAAAAATTGCCAGACATACAAAAACAATATAAGGATAAAATAATCGTGTGCTGATTTTGTTTTTATTTTACGCCCTTTTTGGGCGCAATAAAATGAGAATAGGCACTTCGGATTAACGGGCAGAAGCCCGTACGAAAGGATGATCGATTAAATGGCAAATTTAACATCCAAGGAACTGTCCGCAATTGAAGATCAACTCAGTGTGGAGCAAAACCTCATTAAAAAGTATAAGATGTACTCGCAAGCATCTACCGACCCTCAGTTGAAAGCAAAATGTGAGCAGGTTGCCGCAAAGCACCAAGACCATTTTAACAAGCTGATGGGACATCTGAACTAGAAAGAGGAGGAAGCAGCCATGCAGGTGAACACCAATCAATACGGTGACAAAGAGATGATGGACGATGCGCTGTCCTCTCAAAAATTTGTTACGGGGGGCTACAATAATTTTGCCAACGAATGTGCAACTCCCGCCCTCAAAACCGATTTTATGAACATCTTGAATGAAGAACATCAGATTCAGCACGAGTTGTTTTTGGAAATGCAAAAACGCGGCTGGTATCAGGTAGAGGCAGCAGATCAAAACAAAGTGACACAAGCAAAGCAAAAGTATATGGCTCAATCCAACGGTTAACTGCTGTTGTACAGGCAAATAAAAAGGAGCGCAAAAGCGCTCCTTTTTATTTATGAATCCTGTTTGATGTGTACATCCAGCTGATTAAACGGAATAGAAATGCCCTCTTCATCAAAGCGCTGTTTTACCTGTTCCATCATGTCAAAATAAAGATCCCAATATTTTGTGCTGTCTACCCACACGCGTGAAACAATTACCAAAGACCCGGGTGTGTGTTTTAATAAGCGTACCAGAGGCGCAGGGTCGTTATGCGCCAGCGGATGCCGTTCGATAATCCCAACAATCACTGCCTTTGCCTTTTCAAAATCATTGCTGTAGCTGATAGAGAACTCCAGATCCAGCCTGCGCAGCGGTGCCGACGAGTAATTCACAATAACAGCATTGCTCATTTGCCCGTTTGGAATAAAAATCTGTTTGTTATCCACGGTGCGCAGCAAAGTGTGCACGAGGTCAATTCTAGCAACCGTACCGCCGGTACCATCTGCCTCAACGTAGTCGCCCACCACAAACGGCTTTGTCGCAAGCAGCACAAGGCCGCCCGCGAGGTTTGCAAGTCCATCCTTAACAGCGAGCGACAATGCCAAACCGACGGCACCGAGTGCGGTGACAAGGCTGGTGCTGGGTATCCCCAGCATTGGCGCAATGGTGACTGCAAGCAGCACGACCAGTGTAATTTTGACCAGCGATTTGATAAAGGCATGCAAGGTTACATCAATTTTACTGCGCATAAGCCCCTTAGAAAGCATTTTTATCAACAGCTTAATCAAAAACCAGCCGACGATAAAAATAATAATTGCAGCTAAAATAGACGGGAATTTTTCATCCAGCCATGTTGTAAATTTTGTTCCTAATGCGTTCAACGTCATCCATATGTCATCCTTTGCAAATTGATAAAACCAGTTCATATTACCCCGCCCATACCAGATTCAGCAGATCGCTTAATCCAGCATATGACGGCGGTTTAGTCGCTATGCTGCCCGGTTTGCGAAACATAGCGGCTGGGCGCCACACCTTTGTATTTTTTAAAGACACGTGAAAAATACAGCTGATCGTCAAAGCCCACCGAGTTTGCAATTTCGCCGATGGAAAGGGAGGAGTTGCGCAGCAAAGCGCATGCCTCGTTAATGCGAAATTTAGCAAGGTACTCATTGGGTGACATGGAGAGGTGCCTTACAAAAATACGGTACAAATGGGAGCGCGATACCCCTATATTTTTTGCGATATCGCAGATATCGATTTTGTTGGAATAGTTGTACCGAATAAATTTCAGTGCGTTTTCTACATAGACAGCACTTGACGATGAGTATTTTGCATTGCCTGCCGAAAGCGCAATCAAATGCGACAAAAACAGGTACAAATAACCAACCATACGTGCTTCATCCGCTGGGCCGCTGCCCGCATTGCGGTAAATATCAAGCAGGGCAGACTGAAAAACATCATTCCCCTTGGCGTTTAGCACAGGGGCTTCCTTGCGAAGCGGCGAAAGCTTGACCAGACGTTCGGCATCTGCCCCATTAAAGCCTACCCAGTAGTACTCCCACGGGTCTTTTTCATCCGCCGAATAGCTTACAACAGAAGATTCAAATACCGCAAACATCATTCCCGCATGCACTTCGTAGATGTTGTTATTCACCTTATAGGTACCCTTGCCGGCTGTTACATAATGAATCAGGTAATGGTCGCGCAGAGCGGGTCCCCAGGTATACCCGCTTTCACATTTTTGAAAGCCGCAGTTGTACACCGTCAACCCAAGGTTCTCACGTATTTTCGGTTTAAAAGAGTGCTTGTAGGTATCGTTTGACAATTTGTTCACCCGCTTTGTGTCGTTGTAATTTCAGTATAGCCGAAGAAATTTCAAATTGCAACAATAATCCATAATTTTGAATGGTTATGGGGTTGCATGCAAACAAGCATAAATGGTACTCTTAAAGCAAAAGAGAATATTATTTTAATAACGATAGAACAAAAAAAGGGAAGGAGCCTTAACTATGAATACAGCAAAAGCAATCCAGGCTTTGCAGGCGGGCGGCTACAACAAGTTGTTCTCGTATCTCTACGTCACCGACGACGCGGGGGCTGACAAACAGGCAGCGCGCTATGAGCGTGCAGTGACAGAGTTTGAAGCACTTTATGGCAAAGAAAAAGAGGTGGAGTTTTTCAGCGCACCCGGCAGAACCGAGGTAGGCGGAAACCACACCGATCACCAGCACGGCAGGGTGCTTGCGGGCAGTGTGAACCTCGACGTCATTGCGGTTTGTGCGAAAAACGATGAGGGCATCATCCGCATTAAATCTGAGGGATTCGCTATGGATACCGTCGATTTGACTGACCTGACTGTGCAGCAGAAGGAAATCAACAAGGCGGCTGCCCTGATTCGCGGTATTGCAGCTCGCCTCAACAGCCTTGGCTATAAAATTGGCGGATTTGACGCCTACACCACATCGAACGTGCTCAAGGGCTCGGGGCTTTCCAGCTCAGCGGCATTTGAGGTACTGGTGGGCACCGTGCTCAATCACATCTACAACAGCGGTGCTATCAGCGCAGTTGAAATTGCGCAAATCGGGCAGTATGCCGAGAACTTCTTCTTTGGTAAGCCCTGTGGGCTGATGGACCAGACGGCGTCCTCGGTGGGCGGCTTTGTCGCAATCGATTTTAAAGATCCAACACACCCCGTGGTGGAAAAAATCGATTTTGACTTTGCGCACTCGGGCTATGCCCTTTGCATTGTCGATACCGGTGGTAACCACGCCGACCTCACCGGCGATTATGCCGATATCCCCGCTGAAATGAAGCAGGTTGCGGCTTTGTGCGGCAAACAGGTGCTGCGTGAGGTGGACGAAAAGGTGTTTTACGAAAACCTTCCTAAAATCCGCAAAGAGGCAGGTGACCGTGCGGCACTGCGTGCCATCCACTTCTTTGGTGATAACGAAAGGGCAAAAGAAGAAGCAGATGCACTCAAAGCAGGCGATTTTGAAACATTCAAGAAAATAATAATCGCATCCGGTCAGTCTTCATTCAACTATTTGCAGAATGTGTTTACCACAAAAAATCCATCTGAACAGGGGATTTCACTGGCACTTGCAATCTCGGAAAAGTTGCTCGCGGGCAAGGGCGCATGGCGCGTGCATGGCGGCGGCTTTGCGGGCACCATTCAGGCGTTTGTGCCCATCGGTATGCTTGACGAATACAAAGCAGAGATGGAAAAGGTGTTCGGTGCGGATACATGCCATGTTTTGAGCATTCGCCCCGTCGGCGGCATCAAGGTTGAAGATAGTATTCTTCGCTAAGTCAAACAACACCGATAGAACCGCATAACCTGTAAACCCAGCACAACGAAACAATTGCTTAAGGAGTATGAACATGGCTGAACTTAGATGGCACCCTTTTACAAAAGACTGGGTGATGATTGCCTCGCACCGTCAGGCGCGCCCCCAAATGCCCAAAGACTGGTGCCCTTTTTGCCCCGGCTCGGGCAAGGTACCCGACGATTATGATGTTTACAAATACGACAACGATTTTCCTGCGCTGTCGCAAAATCCGCCTGCACCCGATGATGTAGCAAACGATTTCTTTCAGACAGCCGAGGCGTATGGAAAATGCGAAGTCATTCTTTATTCCCCCGGCCACACCACCACGCTGCCCGAACTGACCGATGCACATGTTACAAAGCTGGTGGATTTGTGGAGTGAGCGTTTTACCGAGCTTTCCAAAGACGAAAAGCTGAAATACATCTTTATTTTTGAAAACCGCGGAGACGTGGTTGGCGTTACTATGCCTCATCCTCATGGGCAGATTTACGGCTACCCGTTTGTACCGAAAAAGATTGAGCTTGAAGCACAGTCTGCCAAAGAACATTTTGCTGAAAAAGGCGAGTGCATTTACTGCCGTATGCTGGAAGAAGAGCAGAGCTTTAAAAAACGTGTCATCTTCCAAACCAAGCACTTTACAGTATTTCTCCCTTTTTTCAGTGAATATCCATACGGTGTGTATATTTTCAGCAACCGCCATGCGGGTACCATTGCAGAGCTTTCCGCTGAGGAAAAAGAGGACTTGGCAGTTTGCCTCAAGCAGACTGTGGGCATGCTAGACAACCTGTTTGGCTACCGGTTCCCTTATATGATGTGCATGCACAACGCGCCCATCAATGGCGAAGACACCGGCGAATACTGGCACTTCCATATAGAGTTCTTCCCGCCGATGCGCGCCGCCGACAAACAGAAATTCAACGCGTCCAGCGAGACCGGTGTTTGGGCGCACTGCAACCCAACCTGCCCGGAGGATACCAGCGAAGAGCTGCGTCAGGCGCATAAACGTTATATCGACAGCACAAAATAATCAGATATACAGCAAAGGGACGGTATCAATCCGTCCCTTTTATTTTGCAAGGTTGTTAAAACTTTGTTAAATTTTTTTCAATATTTCAATTGCATATTTAGGGAAAATATTGTATAATAAATGCAGTTTCGGCTTTTCTTCAGCTTAGGAAGAAAAGCGAATTTGTATTCGTTAAATTTATGGTAAGGAGATAGATATTATGGATTACACACTTGCAGGCACTGTTGTACTTTCCGGCATGAGTATTGTTTTTGTTGTACTGATTTTGCTTACCTTAATCGTAATGGCTTTTGGCAAAATAATGGACAGCACGGCCAATTCCCCAAAAAACAATAACAAACAGGCTCCTCCCGCAGTAAAAGAGGCTGCACCCACACCCGCACCTAAAGCAGCCCCGATGCAGATTGTAGAGGACGGAATCTCGGACGAGGTCGTTGCGGTTATCTCTGCTTCTATCGCAGCTATGATGGGTGAATCAAAAAGCTTTGTGATTAAAAGCGTCAAACGTGCTAAAGATGCCCGTCCGGTATGGAGCATGGCTGGTATGCAGCAAAACACAAATCCGTTCTAGCAAAAACAACTTGTAGGAAAGGACAATGGATATGATTCAAGGATTTTTAGAAGCAATCCAGGGGCTTTGGATGAGCTCCGGTTTTGTAAACGTTACATGGCAGCAATGCGTTATGCTCATTATCTCTTGCGTGCTGCTGTATATGGCAATTGCAAAGGGCTTTGAGCCGCTGCTTTTGCTGCCCATTGCATTTGGCATGTTGCTTACGAACCTGCCCATGGCGAACTTGTACCACCCTGAGTTTTTCCAGATTCAGCCGGACGGCTCGGTGATGAACGCAGTAGAAATTATGAACCACGGCGGTTTGTTCGACTTATTGTATCTCGGCGTCAAGCTTGGTATCTATCCGCCGCTTATTTTCTTGGGCATCGGCGCTATGACTGACTTTGGTCCGCTCATTGCAAACCCCAAGAGCTTTTTGCTTGGCGCGGCTGCACAGCTTGGTATTTTCTTAACTTTCTTCGGTGCACTGGCAATCGGCTTTACCGGCCCCGAGGCAGGTGCTATCGGCATCATCGGCGGTGCGGATGGCCCGACCGCTATCTACGTTGCAAAAACTTTGGCGCCGCACCTGCTTGGTTCCATTGCAGTTGCCGCTTACTCGTATATGGCGCTTGTACCGCTCATTCAGCCACCGATTATGAAAGCGCTCACCTCCAAAAAAGAGCGCATGGTTGTAATGGAGCAGCTTCGCCCCGTTTCTAAAGTTGAGAAAATTGTGTTCCCCATACTGGTTACCATTGTTGTTTCATTCATCGTACCCGACGCCGCACCTCTGGTTGGCATGTTGATGCTGGGTAACCTGATGAAAGAATCCGGTTGTGTGGATAGAATTTGCAAAACCGCACAGAACGAGCTGATGAACATCGTAACCATCTTCCTCGGTGTGTCGGTTGGTGCAACTGCAACCGCAGAAAACTTCCTGTCCGGTAAAACCTTGGGCATTATCGTTCTCGGGCTGGCTGCATTCTGCGTCGGCACCGCAGGCGGTGTACTGTTTGGCAAGCTCATGTACGTGCTTTCGGGCGGCAAGGTAAACCCGCTGATCGGTTCTGCCGGTGTATCTGCTGTACCCATGGCGGCTCGTGTTTCTCAAAAAGTGGGCCAGAAAGAAAACCCTTCCAACTTCCTGCTCATGCACGCTATGGGCCCGAACGTTGCGGGTGTTATCGGCTCTGCCGTTGCAGCAGGTGTATTGCTTGCAATTCTCAAATAAGCAGTAGCTACACCCGTTCTATCCCCAATATTGCATTTGAAGACCACCTGTTTTATGCGGGTGGTCTTGTTTTTTCATTTAAAAACACCTTAGATTGTGATATAATAAAAATTGAATACTGTGGCGTTTTGCCATTGGAGGGCTTACATGAATCAAACAATTTCAGTTAACGAATATACAATTTTAAAACAAAATGCATTGAAGCAGGCTTTTGCTAAAATGAACGAAAAGCAGCGCGAAGCGGTTTTGCATACAGATGGGCCGGTACTCATTCTGGCAGGTGCCGGTAGCGGTAAAACTACGGTGCTGGTCAATCGTGTCGCCAATATCGTCCGCTTCGGCAGGGCAGCGGTTTCAGCTGCGGTGCCGAAGTGGCTTACCGAAGATGATGTGCAATTTCTAAAGGATTTTGCGGCAGGTACCGAAAGTGACCAACAGCGTCTGTCTGAAATTATCGGGGTGGACATCCCCAAGCCGTGGAATATTCTCGCCATTACCTTTACCAACAAGGCAGCAGGTGAGCTGAAAGAGCGCCTCGCAAACATGCTGGGGGAGTGCGCCAACGATATCATGGCGGCAACCTTCCACAGTGCCTGCGTGCGCATCCTGCGCCGTGAAATTGAAGCACTGGGCTATGGAAAGAGCTTTACCATCTATGACACGGATGACAGCCTGCGCGTGATTAAGGATGCAATGAAAACCCTCAGCCTCGACGATAAAACCTTTCCGCCAAAATCGGTGTTATCTGCCATTGGCAGGGCGAAAGACGATATGCTAACCCCCGAGCAGCTGGCGCAAAACAGCAACGGAGATTTTCGTACAGGTATGATTGCAAAGATTTACAAGCAATACCAGCAGACACTTAAAAATGCCAACGCGGTAGATTTTGATGACATCATTGTGCTTACGGTGCGCCTGTTTGAAGAACATCCCGACGTGCTGGAACATTATCAGAACCGTTATAAATATATCATGGTCGATGAATATCAGGACACCAACCATGCCCAATATAAGCTTGTAAGTATGCTTGCCGATAAGCACAAAAACCTTTGTGTGGTGGGTGATGATGACCAAAGCATCTATAAATTCCGTGGTGCAACGATTGAGAATATTTTGAGCTTTGAAAACCAGTTTTCCGGTGCAAAGGTAATTCGCCTTGAGCAAAACTACCGTTGCACCCAGCGCATTCTTGACGCGGCTAATGCTGTGATTGCGAACAACACCGAGCGAAAGGGCAAAACCTTGTGGACGGACAACGGTGAGGGGGAACAGGTAAAGCTGTTCCGCAGCAGTGATGAGCAAGGGGAAGCGCGTTTTATTGTTGACACTGTGCTTTCCAAAATTGAGGAGGGCGGTACATACAAGGACCATGCAGTGCTCTACCGTATGAACGCACAATCCAACATGATTGAACGTGCGTTTGTCAAGGCAGGCATTCCATATAAAATCATTGGCGGACTGCGCTTTTTTGAGCGCAAAGAAATCCGCGATATGATTGCATATCTCAGTGTCATCAACAACCCGAACGACACCGTTCGCCTCAAACGCATCATCAACGAGCCTAAGCGCGGTATTGGCGACAGCACTGTTGCGGCGGTGGAAGAGATTGCACAGAACCTCGGCATCTCTATGTTCGAGGTGATAGCGAACGCCGACAGCTACGCGCCGATTCAAAAAAAGGCAAAACCGCTACAGGAATTTGCACAGATGATTCTGGAGCTGACCGAGCTTGCACAAACCGAGCCGCTCGGCGAGCTGCTGGATGCGTTGCTGGAGAAAACCGGCTATTCAATCTTCCTGCTGGCGCAGGGCTTTGAGGGACAAACCCGTATGGAGAATATCGAGGAGCTAAAATCCACGATGGTGAAGTTTGTGGAGGAGAATGAAGAAGGTGACCTCTCACAGTTTTTGGAGGAGGTTGCCCTCTACACCGATATGGATAGGACGGACTTGGATGACGATGTGGTTGTAATGATGACCCTGCATTCCGCCAAGGGCTTGGAGTTCCCCTATGTGTTTATTGGGGGCTTTGAGGAGGGCATCTTCCCCGGTAGAATGTCAATGAACTCTCCCGCTGAAATTGAAGAGGAGCGCCGGCTTGCCTACGTAGGTATTACCCGTGCGAAAAAACAGCTATACCTTACCACAGCGGCACAGCGCCTGCTGTTTGGGCAGACCACACGCAACCGCCTTTCTCGTTTTGTAAATGAAATTCCAAAAGACTTGCTGGATGTTCAGGACGCAACCGTGAGGCTGCAACACACACCTGTGGTGCAGGATACAATTAACCCGCATACCATTAGTACCGGCGGGCTTTCGGCGGCTTCTGTCAGCAAAACGCCGCAGGTTAAGCTCGACATCAAGCCCGGGGATATGGTCAGCCACAAGGTGTTTGGCGAGGGTATGGTGCTCTCGGTCACCCCTATGGCGAATGATCTTTTGGTAGAAGCCGCTTTTGATAAGAGTGGCACCAAAAAACTAATGGCGAACTTTGCAAGATTAAAAAAGATATAAAAGATAATTATAACCGGATAAATTTTAAGCGGCATTGCCCGCAAGGAGAGTGAATCTATGAAATTTTGTCCCTATTGTGGTGAGCTGCTGCCCACCCCCAAAGCAAAATTTTGCCCTGAGTGCGGGCAGCGTTTGGTACTGCCGGCAGAGTCCGTACAGCAACCACCGGCTTCGACGGTGCGTACACAACAAACGTTTCAAGAGGAGACAAAACGTCCCACTCCCGAAGAGCTGTGGCAGCAGGCGATTAGCGAAGAACAGGAGGAAATCTCCTTTGGGGTGCAGCAGGCTGTAGCGCCTGACTCGCAAGAGCAGACAGCTCCGGTGCAAAAGACCGTGACAGTTGCAGTGGAGGAAAATGATCCATACTCTCAGCAGTGCGAAGAGCCCTATGAGGAGATGAAACGTCCCGACCCCGCGGAGCGGTGGAATCAGGCGATCAGCGAAGAGGAAGAGGAAATTTCCTTTGGGGTGCAGCAGGCTGTAGCGGCTGACTCGCAAGAACAGACTGCCCCGGTGCAAAAGGCCGTGACGGTTGCAGTGGAAGAAGATGATCCATACACTCAGCAGTACGAAGAGCCTTATGAGGAGCATTACGACCAACAAGCGGAGTGGGAGTTTGCGATCGAGGGTTTTGCGGATGAATTTGAGGAGGAGCCTGAACAGGAAGACCCAAAGCAAGGGTGCAAACGGAAGCCTATAAAACAGCCGAAAACCATTAAGGCTAAAAGCGGGATTGGTAAGATATGGCTGATTGTTTTGCTTGTGGTGATTCTTCTTGGCGGAGTAGCGGGTTTTACGGGGCTTAAAATGAATGCGAATAAGGCTCCTGAAAAAGCAGTAGATGCATTTGTGGGTGCGGTTTCTTCCGGTGACACCAAATACGTGCTGGCAAACATCGAAACCAGCGGCAGCGGGCTTACCTCGGCAGAGGATGCCAAAAAGATGTGCGCCGCGATGATGGAAAACCTCGATATGACCGTGCTAAAAGCACATCTGCTTGCGTCTGAGGGCGATTGGGCAGGCGGAAATGATGATAACTACAGCTGTTTCACGCTCAAACAAACCAAGAACAACCTGTTTTCTCAAAAGTTTGTGGTAAAGGTCAGCCCGGTACAGGTTAACGTGCAAACAGATATCAAGGATATTACGCTTTATGTGGATGACAAAAAAGTGAGTGCCGAGCAAACTGAGGATGGCTTGCTGCTGAAGCTTTCGCCCGGTACCCATACGGTTCGCGCCACCTATCAAAAATATGGTTCTGAATACGAACTGGGCAAATCAGAGTTTACAAGTTTTTCAGCAACAGAAAGCACCACTGTTTCGGTTGCGAAAAATCTGGCAAGCGCTGAGATTGAGCTTGCGGGTATCGAAACAGGCCTGCAGGTGCTGGTAAATGGCTCTAAGGCCGATCTTGCCTCCAATGGCGGGTTTATCACCATTAGCCCTGCGTTTGAAGGCATGAAAGTCACGGTAAAGTGTGATCAATACAGCCAGGATTTTAGCATAACAGGCGAAGCTCAGACCCTTTCTGTTGATTACATCAAGGAGCTGGAAACGAAATACCCCAATGCCGAAAATCCATCTGAAATGACCAACCGCCAGCTAATCAACAGCCTAGCACCACGTTTTTATGCATTCTATCAGTCTTATCTTGAAGCAATCAATAAGTGGGATAAAAATCTGATTAAAAACGTGAGTGAAGCCTATTTGGCAGACCTTGTCACCAAAATGGAGGCATACAATCAAGGGCTGCTGTTTGACTTCCACGGCCTTACCTTTGACCGCCGCAGCATTTCGCGCAGCATCAAAGATGACGAGCTGTACGCAACGTTTGATGTTCAGGCCGATTACAACTATGCCGAAAAAACCGACAGCAGCAAGTGGTTTGCAGGTGGAAACTTCCAGACTGTGACAATGCACTACAATGCCGCTGAGGGCAAGTGGGAAATTTTTGGTACGGTTATTAAGGATAGCATTACTTTCTCTGCCGAGACATTTACGATTAAACCATGATGAAAAAGGACGCAAAAGCGTCCTTTTTCTTTCACCAAAATTGCCGAACCTCATATTATGTTATTGAAGTGAATTCTTTAATAGAAAGTAATAGGAGGATTACTATGGCAGAACCAAGAGTAAATACCGGCAATAGCAATAACAATAGCGTTAGTGGTAGTGGCAGCAACAGCCTGTTTAAAGAGGCCGTCTGCATTGATACCAAGCGAATTTACGACAGCTGCAGTGCAAAAGATTGTCTTGAGGATCTCCAAGTTTATTTTGTTCCCGAAGATCAGGCGGTCATCGACAGCTGCAGCAGCATCAAAGCGAAAAGCGCCGAAATTCTCAACGTTTTTCTGGACGTGGAGCCTGTTCCCTTTAACAAAGGCTTTTACTCGGTGGATATTACCTTCTTCTTTGTAGTGAACATTCAGGTATATACCGCCACCTGTACTACACCTACCGTCATTGACGGCCTAGCACATTTTACCAAGAAAGTAATTTTGTACGGTAGCGAAGGCAATGTGCGTGTCTACTGCTCTGATAGCCAATCGCCTACCAACTGCACCAACAATATGCCTATCGCATGCGTATCGGTTGTTGATCCCATCGTTTTGGCCGCGCGCGTTTCCCCCTGCCACGATCACTGCCCCTGCCGCATCGAAGTTCCCAAAGATATCTGCTGCAAATTTAAGGGCGACTTCTCTTGCTGCAAACCAGAAAAATGTGTTTTTATCACCATTGGTATGTTTACTATCGTACAGTTAGAGCGTAACGTTCAAATGATGATTCCTGCATACGATTTCTGCATGCCCGATAAGGAATGCGTCACTACAACTGACGATCCTTGCGAGGTGTTTAAGGCGATTAAATTCCCAACCAGCGATTTCTTTCCCCCGCGTGAGCAGGATTGCCGTTGCAACGACTAATACCTAGCTTACAATTGTACTTATCGTCAAAAATCCACAAAAACCGTCTGTCTTAATTGATAGGCGGTTTTGTTTGTGGTATAATGTTTGCTGTATAGTTATGTAAAAAAAATTCGGAGGAAGAATAAATGCCAAAAGTCACCTTACTAAGTCACACCCCAAACCCCGAAAAAACAGTGGCTGCGGCGGCAAAACTTTGCTATAGCAGTGTGGGTGTGGATGATTTGCTTGCAGGGTTAACCGATGAAAAGACAGAGAGCTTTGTGCAAATGCTGTCAGATATCGGCCACGAAAGCCCAATTGAGCACGTAAGCTTTACGTTTGGAATTGAGGGGGTTTCGCGTGCGTTTTTGGCGCAGATTACCCGCCACCGTATCGCTTCTTACAGCGTTCAAAGCCAGCGTTACGTAAGTAAAGCCCAGTTTGAATATGTGATTCCGCCCGAAATTGAAGAAGATGACGAGGCAAAATCGTTGTTTTTACAGGCGATGAACCAGGCGGCAGAATATTACGATAAGCTTTCAGCGATACTAAAAGAAAAGCATACGCTTGATTTTATGGAACAAGGAAAGCCGGAAGCTGAAGCAAAAAAGCTTGCGGCAAAAAAGGCAATTGAGGATGCACGCTTTGTGCTGCCCAATGCCTGTGATACCAAAATGGTGGTCACCATGAATGCCCGCAGCCTACAAAACTTTTTTCGTGATCGCTGCTGCAACCGCGCCCAATGGGAGATACGTGCTGTGGCCGAGCAGATGCTGAAACTTGTTTGTGACGTGGCCCCCACGCTGTTTGCCAAAGCGGGACCGCCTTGCCTGCGCAATGCCTGCCCTGAGGGTAAAATGAGCTGCGGTAAACTCGCCGAGGTTCGCGCACATTATACCGCCCTGAAAGGAAATGACAGATGAGATTCATTGAAATAGAAGGGCTGGATGGCAGCGGCAAGGAGACACAATCAAAGCTGCTGGCACAGCGTTTGAATGAACAGGGCATTCCCGCGCTGCGCATCACCTTCCCTGATTACGAGCATCCGTGGTCGGTCTTTGTTAAGATGTACCTCGGCGGCGAATTCGGTGGCAACGTGGACGATGTAAATGCATATACTGCAACATCGTTCTATGCACTCGACCGTTACGCGAGCTTTAAGAAGAATTGGGAGCAAGCTTATAAAGAAGGCGCTGTCATTATCGCAGACCGTTATGTTGGTTCCAACCTCATTCATCAGATGAGCAAACTGCCGCGCGAGCAGTGGGATGCCTTTTTTCAGTGGCAGCAGGATTTTGAGTTTGACAAACTCGGGTTACCGCGCCCTGACAAGGTGCTGTACCTGCAAATGGAACCGAGCACCTCAAAGCGGCTGATGGAAAAGCGCTATCAGGGAGACGAAAATAAAAAAGACCTGCACGAGCGCAACTTTGCCTATTTAATGAGGTGTCGCGAAACCGCAAATTACGCGGTGCAGCGCAGCGGGTGGGAAGTGATTCGCTGCTGTGACGGAGAAGCTCCGTACACAATTGAAGCAATTCACGACAGAATTATGAGCACGCTGGGCAATTTACAGAAGTGACCCTGCCGCCGAATTGATGTAAGTACGGGTATTACCCATTGGAAGGACGGATAATTTGTTACCCTTTAAAGATGTAGAATTACAGGACAGAACATGGATTGAGGAGCGTCTCAGACAGTCGAACTTTAAAAGCTGTGATTACTCCTTTGTCAATAATTATATCTGGCGCAAGCCAAATCGAATTCAGTGGGCAGATGTAAATGGATTTTACTGCCTGAAAAGTGGGGGAGAGGGTGAAATCAATTACACCTATCCCGCAGGCAGCGGTGATGTTAGGCCGGTCATTTTGGCACTGATGGAGGACGCCGCCGAGCGTGGTATCGGGTTCCGCCTGCGCGGCATGAACCTTGAAACCGTTAAGCTCATGCAAACACTTTTTCCCGATCAGTTTGAATACACCAATAACCGCGATTTTTGCGATTATATCTACAGTGTAGAGCGTTTAACAAGCCTTGCCGGAAAAAAGCTACACGGCAAGCGCAACCATATTGCACGCTTTAAAGACAACCCGGATTGGGCTTATGAAGATATTACGGCCGAGAATATAGATGAGTGCTGGAAGATGAACACCGAATGGTGCAAGCTTTATAACTGTGTTGATGATGAAAACCTAAGCCATGAGGCTTGCGCAGTGAAACAGGCATTTCAGCATTATTTTGAGTTGGGTCTGCGGGGCGGGCTGCTGCGCCTGAATGGCCGAGTTATCGCTTACACCATGGGCGAGCCGCTTTCTTCCGACACCTATGTGATGCACATCGAGAAGGCATTTCAAGAAATTCAGGGTGCCTACCCGATGATCAATCAGCAATTTTTAATTCATAACTGTCAGGATTTTACCTACGTCAACCGAGAGGAAGACCTAGGGGATGAGGGGCTGCGCAGGGCAAAAACCTCTTATTACCCCGATATCCTGCTCGAAAAATATGTAGCTACCTTAAAAAAATAATTAACCGGGGTGTGAAGCCGGAATCGGTTTTACCGGCAGGGGGTGCAGGATGATTACCTTTGCAAAACCTGAGATGCTGCCTGAGCTTAAAGCAATCTGGAAAGAATGCTTTGGTGACGCAGATGATACGATTGATTTTTACTATAACAAGCGCTTTCGCTGTGAAAACACGCTTGTGTGGCTGGAGCAGGGGGTTCCTGCCGCTATGCTCACACTTTTGCCCGCAGAGCTCAAACAGGGCGAAGCGTATGTTCCAGTGCAGTATGTGTACGCAGTAGCAACACGCAAGGCGCACCAAGGCAGAGGCATCAGCAGCAAATTGCTTGAGTATGCGAATGGGCTGATTGCAGAGCGCGGCGAGGTATTATCTCTGCTTGTCCCTGCCCAGGGGGAGCTGTTTTCGTTTTATGAAAAGCGCGGATATACAACAACTTTTTCCATTAAAACGGCAGAACTTACTGTAGAAATTCCGGCAAGAAGCAATGTCGATTTTGTTTTTACCAATATAGCTGCACATGAATACAAGCAGCTGCGTGATGCGGCGTTCGACCGCGAGGGTTACCTGCGCTGGGATGAAACTGCAATCGCCTATGCGCTTGACGAAAACCAATTCAACGGCGGGTTTGCCTGCAAAATAATGTCGCAGTATGGACAAGCGGCCGCATTGTGTTATAAAATAAAAGATATGCTTTTTGTAAGGGAAACTACATTGTCTGCGGACGCAATGCCCGCCGCGCTAGAGGCACTGGCACTGCAGCACGGGTGTGTGCACATTACGGTGCGGCTGCCTGCCTACAGTACCTGCAGCGGTGAGCTTCGCCCCTTTGGTATGACAAGTAAGCCGCTGCAAACATGCGCGGGGTACCTTAACTTAGTTTTAGACTAGTTTTTTCGATGAACGCAGAAACAGAGAATCTCTGTGTTATGCGCAACATTTTGACATAGGAGGGAATCATTTGATTTATGTATTTATAGCAGATGGCTTTGAAGAGATTGAAGCATTGACAGTTGTTGATATACTGAGACGTGCTGAGCTTACTGTACAAATGGTGGGTGTTTCCTCTAAAACGGTACGGGGTGCACATGGCATCTCAGTGCTGTGCGATATTTTAGATTCGCAGACCGACCTCGCAGATATTGAAATGATTGTTTTGCCGGGGGGGATGCCCGGCACACTGAACCTCGAAAAATCGCCTGTTGTGCAGGCTTTTATCCAATACGCGGTGGAACGGGGTCTGCCCATAGGTGCAATCTGTGCGGCCCCTTCCATTTTGGGGCATCTTGGCTTGTTGGATCATAAAACCATCACCTGTTATCCCGGCTTTGAATCGCAGATGCCACTGGCAAACTACACCGGCAGCGCATGTGAGCAAGACGGTAATATCATTACCGGTAGCGGCGCGGGCACTGCAATGGAATTTGCACTAAAGCTGGTGGAACATCTGAAAGGCAAGGAGCGGGCAGAACTGTTAAGGGCAGCCGTGGGGTACCAATGACCGATATTCGTATTTATAAAACCAATTTACGCAACAAGTACAAGCAGCTTCGCCGGGATATGCCCCCAAACGTGAAGCTTCAGCACGACGAAAGCATCCGCAGGCGGGTGCAGAGCTTGTACCAATATAAAAACGCAAAAACACTGCTTACCTTTGTATCCACCGAGATAGAGGTGGATACCCGCACCTTGATTGCAGATGCACTAAGGCAGGGTAAGCAGGTGGCGGTTCCGCGCTGCATAGACGGCACAAGGGAAATGGAATTTTACCTGATCGATTCGCTTGACGATTTGGCCCCGCGTACCTTTGGTGTACTGGAGCCAGACCCTGGAAAGTGTGTACTGCTTACCGATTTTACAGATAGCGTTTGCATTGTACCGGGGCTTGCATTTGATTTTGCAGGCTACCGTCTGGGTTACGGTAAGGGCTACTACGACCGTTTTCTTTCCGGCTACACGCCAACCAAAATCGGCATCGTTTACTCTTCCTGCATGACACAGCGGTTGCAGCACGGAAGATACGATGTTGCGGTAAATCTGTTGGTTACTGAAAAATATTTGCGCAAAGTAAATGTACCCAACCGTTTTTCTTCACGACGATAAGCCCCCATCTCTTTCAACGGGGGCTTACCCTAGAGGCAAAGGATCAGTTGCAGAAACAGCAGAAAAAGATAACGACTAGAATGATAATCCACCACCAGCTGTTGCCACCACCCCAGCTATTACAGCCGTTGTTACAGCAGTTATTATCACGACAATTATTACAGCAGCTCACGCGTATTCACCTCCCTGTGTCAGATTGTATCTGCCTAGCAGATGCTACATACTATGTGTTTGAGCAAGATGACGTTACAGGGGAAGGTAAGTTTGGAGGAACTCTTATGGATTTTAGCGATAAAGAACATAACGAAAAGCAGGGGTTTGAGGCGAATAGACTTAATAATGCACCTGAACAGCCGAACCGTTTTGATGATGATTCGGGGGAATTGCTGTCTGCACCGCGGCAGCAATCTTCCAATAGGCAGCCGCCTCACCGCCCCGCACAGCACAGGGCACCGCAGCCCGCCAACAAGCAAAATGGGCGCCCAAAGCGTGCGAAGCCACCCAAACCTAAAAAGAAATATCGTGTTGCACGCGCGCTGCTCATTACCATTGTGTTGGTTGGGCTGGGGGCGTTCTTGGCGTTTTTTGCACTGCAAAGTGCGAGCGACCTGTTGGGGCTTGCGCAGGAGGATAACACCATCACAATTAATATTCCGGAAGGCTCCGGCACCGGTGATATCGCCAAAATTTTAAATGAAAAAGGCGTGATTGATACCCCCATTACCTTCCGCCTTTACTCAAAGCTCAAAAAGGCAGACGGAAAATATCAATTTGGTGAATATATTCTCAATTCCAATATGAGCTATGACCAGATTATCATTGCGCTTAAGAGCGGAAATGACCGACAGGATGTTGTGAAAATTTCATTCCCCGAAGGCCTCTCTCTATGGGAGGTAGGCAAAAAGCTCGAAGAAAATGAAGTGTGCACGGCACAGGCATTTGTAAATGCGCTTCAAAAACAGGCTTTTGAGTACGACTTTATGGGCGATATTCCTGTAAATGCCCCGCTTCGTTTCTATAAATACGAGGGGTATGTCTTCCCAAACACCTACGATTTCTTTGTGGGAGAGAACCCGGTATCGGTTGCGAAAAAATTCTTCAATAGCTTTAATGCGAACATTACAGCAGAAATGTATGACCGCATGAAAGAACTTGGTATGACGCTTGACGAGACAATTACGCTTGCCTCCATTATTCAGAAAGAGGCGAGTTACCCAGCAGATATGAACGCCGTCTCCGGTGTGTTCCACAACCGTTTTGCACAGGCGGACACCTACCCGCAGATGCAGTCTGATGTTACCATTTTCTATGTTGAAAAGTTTATTAAGCCGCACCTTACCACTGCAAACCAGGAGATGTACGACGCTTACAACACCTACAAATGTGTAGGGCTGCCGGTAGGCCCAATCTGCAACCCGGGTATTGATGCGATTAAGGCGGCTCTGTACCCCGACGAGAACGATTACTACTACTTCCTCACCGATAAAGAGGGCAAATTCTATTATGCAAAAACCATGGCTGAGCATGAGCAAAATATTTACACCGCCAGTAAAGTTGGCGGCGTGAACGGCATTGCCACCGATTAACCGGTGATGTTCTTACGCACAGATCATTCGGTAATACAAAGGAGAAATAATGGCTGATACAATGATACCCGAGGTGCTTGCGCCGGCGGGCGACAGAGAAAGACTAAACGCGGCGGTGTTGTTTGGTGCCGACGCGGTATACCTTGGCGGCAAGGAGTTCGGTATGCGTTCATCACCGATGAACTTTTCGCTTGACGAGCTAAAGCAGGCGGTAGAGCACGCCCATAAAAACGGTGTGCGTGTCTACCTCACCTGCAACACCGTGCCCACCAACGAAGAGATGGATAGGCTGCCCGAATATTTGAGAAACGCTGCAGCATGCGGCATTGACGCGCTGATTGTGGCCGATATCGGCGTCATGATGACAGCGAAGCGCGTAGTACCCGATTTAGAGCTGCACATGTCCACACAGGTGGGCATTGTAAACTACGTTGCCGCCTGCGAACTGCACCAAATGGGTGCAAAGCGCGTAGTGCTTGCACGTGAAATGAGCTTTGATGACATCCGTCGTATCCGCGACAAAGCGCCCGACAGCCTAGAAATTGAGTGCTTTGTACATGGAGCGATGTGTATGTCGTTTTCAGGGCGCTGCTTGCTCTCGCATTATATGGTGGGCAGAGATGCCAACCGCGGCGAATGTGCACAGCCCTGCCGTTGGGGATACCACCTGATGGAGGAGAAGCGTCCCAATGAATTCTACCCAATCTATGAGGATGAACGCGGCTCTTATATTTTAAACGCTAAAGACTTGTGTATGATCGAATACATTGATAAGCTTGCCAACGCCGGTATCAACAGCTTTAAAATTGAAGGCAGGGCGAAGTCGGCTTATTATGTTGCGGTGGTCACCAACGCCTACCGCAATGCTGTAGACAGCTACCTGCGAGACCCTGCGCATTTTAAGCTGGAGCCCTGGATAGAGGAGGAAACCCGCAAGGTAAGCCACCGCGAATATTCCACCGGTTTTTTCTTCGGCAGGCCCGAGAATGGGCAGTGCTACAAAGACGGTGGTTATGTTCGCAGCTACGATGTGGTCGCTACTGTGGATGAGTGCCGTGACGGCAGAATGTACATTACCCAGCGCAACCGCTTTTTTGCGGGCGATGAACTGGAGATTCTGGTGCCAGAGGGGGGCTCCACCCCGTTTGTTGCGCAGCAGATTTTTAACCAGTATGGCGAGCCGGTGGAAAGTGCCTGCCACGCTATGGAAAAACTCTCGATTCCTACCGACCGTCAGTTCCCCGCGGGCAGCATTCTTCGCAAGCTAAAATAGAATAGAACTTATTATTCAGCGGAATTCATTCATATTCAGCCGTTTTAGGCTGATTTGAACGGTATTCCGCTGTTTCCTTCTGTTTTTTGCTCAAAATCTAGCGATATCTCTTGCAAACGACATATTGTGTGGTATAATAATTAAGTTAAAGCCATGCAAACTTACACAAAACTACTCAGACTTTACAGGAGGTGACGTTGTGAATCCGGACCCTAGTCCTCAAAGTAATTATTTTAACAGCAAAATAAAAAAATCGGCAGGAGCAGCGTCGCTGTTTTCTGCCCCATAGAAATGGGGATATACCATGATAAACTATTACAAAACAATCGATAATCGCATCACACAGATTGATGAGATTGAGGATGGCTGCTGGGTCAGCGCCGTTTGCCCCACTGAGAGCGAGGTTGCATTTCTTACCGAAAACCTCGGCATTGATCAGGGGTTTGTTAAATCGTCTCTGGATGAGGAAGAGACCTCCCGTATTGAGCAGGAGGAGGATCAAACCCTGCTGATCGTGGACTTGCCCCTCGCTGAGAAGCAGCCCGAGAACACAATCCTATACACCACCACACCAATCGGTATTATTATGCTGCCGAAGCAGTTGGTAACCATTACCCTCAAAAATAACCCGCTGATCAGCGAGTTTGCCGAGGGTATGGTGAAAAATGTACAGACCAAGCTGAAAAACCAGTTTTTGTTTACCATGCTTTTGCGTATTGCAACCCGTTATTTGCAGTTCTTAAAGCAAATTGATAAACTATCAATGCGCATGGAGCATCAATTGCATAAATCTATGAAAAACAAGGAGCTAATCCAGCTTTTGGGGCTGGAAAAATCGCTCGTTTATTTCTCTACGTCACTCAAAGCCAATGAAATGACGATGGAAAAGATTCTGCGCGGGCGCATCATCAAGCTGTATGAAGATGATCAGGATTTGCTGGAGGATGTGCTGATTGAAACCAAGCAGGCAATTGAGATGTGTAACATTTATGCCAGTATTCTTTCCGGTACAATGGATGCGTTTGCATCGGTCATCTCAAACAACCTGAATATTGTGATGAAGGTACTTACTTCCATCACTATTTTGATGGCGATTCCGACGATGGTCTCAAGCTTCTATGGTATGAATGTCGAAGGGCTTCCACTGCCGTACTTCTGGTTTCCGTGTGCGCTGGCTGCAGTGCTTACTGTCATCGTCGCCATTATTTTGGTGAAAAAGAATATGTTCTACTAGGAAAACGCAATAAAACAATCATTAGTCATCTGCTATGGGGCAGATGGCTATGTTTTTGCGCAATTTGCATTGTCATACCCTGCAATCAATGCTATAATAAAACACAGATTCAGGCCAAAGGCTGAATGCCGTGCGCAGCGCGGTATTGCCATTTGGCAAATGTGTTTTATTACATCGGAAACGGTCTTTGCGCCCCCTGCGCGCAAACTTGTGCTATGCACAAGTACAAAACTGCGTTTTGAGGCCGCTCTATGATACAATAACAATCAAAGCAAAATTTTGCATAGGGGGAACAAAAATCGTGGAACGACAGGTGACTTTTAAAGCGAGCGTATTCGGCGGATTTCATAAAAAATCTGTTTTAAAATACATAGACGAGCTTTGTGAGCAAAACAAAACCGCTTTGGATGATTTGAACCAAAAAATTGCTGATCTGGAAGAAAAAAATCAGGCTCTGCTGGAAAACATCACTCAGCTGGATGGAAATATTCAAGGTCTTGAGGATGATTCAGCCAACCAACTGGATCAGATACAAAACCTTGAAACTACCATTGCTAACCTCAACCTTGAAATTCTCAGGCAGCAGCAGGCGATGGAGGACAAGGATCGCGATATAAAAGCACAGCAGGAGAAATGCCGACAGCTTACCCTGCGCGCTGAAAGCCTGGAACATAAGGGCAGGAAATACGATGAAGCGATGATGCAGATTGGCAGTGCGTTAATGGAGGCTCGTCATAGCGCGGATGGTATCATTAAGGCTGCCGAGCAAAAGGCGAGCCGCTTGACCGTCACCACGATAGAAAGCATTCAAAGCCTTGCGCAGCAGATCAGCACCTTTAAGGGAGATGTTTCTACGCTGCGTGTAACGCTGCAGTCCTCGATGGAAGAGCTTGAACAGCGTTTGGATGCAATTGACAATTCGATTGATACACTCGATGCCGCAGTGAAAGCCGCTGAGTTCTACAGGGAGCCGGAGCAGGCAGTAGAAGAAACTTCCGCGGTGCAAGAGGTTGAAATAGAGCCCGAGCAACAGCCTACGGGGGGGAAACCCAAGGCGCAGTCCGCTGAATTTTTTTGGTGAGCCGCAGTCTTTTTGCAGCACGCAAGCTGCAAAGGATGAAAGCGGCGGCGTAAAGCGTGGCCATGTTGTGTACAATCCTCATACCATTAAAAGCGAACCAACCGCAGAGGGCTTTTTGCGTTGGCTGATAAATAAGTTTTAACTAAAAAAGAACCTCGCGAGAGGTTCTTTTTTTAGTTATAGCTAGGCTTGGGGCGCAGTTAAAATCAAATCGCTGAAGAATTCCGGCAGATGAAAATCAGGGTGTTCGGCTGTAATGGGCATAAAGCTTGAAAAGTGTGGGTGCTCATCGTTTTCGCCCACTTTAAAAAAGTTCCCTCGCAGCACGTCACCCTCTTTAAAATCGCACCTGCCGCAGACTGCCTCCACAAAGGAAAGTGGAATCATCAGTTCCAGCTCCCAATAGCATGTGCCTAGCGTAATTTTTGGTACAGGTGGCGTAATGCCCAAGTCGGTTATGTACGTACGGTCATGGCGCGATTCCCCATATGCGCACAGCAATGCGCCATTGGCGTTCATCTCAAAGTTGATATAGCCACTTTTTTCTGACTGCGGGTAGAATGCCAAAAATGCTTCCATACAGCTGTCGGTGTAAACAGGGTCGTTCGCAGCTGTGTACCGGCGCAATGGATCTGGCTCGTCACACTTCATGCGCAGCAGAAAACCCTCGTTTTTGACAAAGGCAAGCAACCCTTGTGTTTTAGGGCGATAATTTCCGCCCCAATTGTAGCAGGACACCTCAAAACAATCACTTTGGTCCAGCTGCGACCGGTTATCCAAAATAGCCACTCGATATGGCACAATAACGCCTCCCACACAGTTTTATTTCTTTCATTTTAATGCATCCTCGCAAAAAAAGATAGTAAAAATCGTTTCAGTTTTTTTAAGAAAATCTTTCTTGCAACAAAAAAGGAACCTCATTTCTGAGGTCCCTTTTTCTTGTAAATGCCCGTCAGGACATTTATTTCATAGAGTTCTCGTAAGCCTCGATCATTTTCTTAACCATCTGACCGCCGACGGAACCAGCCTGCTTAGAGGTGAGGTCGCCGTTGTAACCCTGTTTCAAGTTAACGCCTACTTCATTAGCGGCTTCCATTTTAAACTTAGAAAGAGCCTCTTTTGCCTGAGGAACTACAGGTTTGTTTGCCATAATTGTTACACTCCTTAATTCATTGTACATTTTTCATTTTCTGTTGCGTTTGTGATATTATTATAGGCATAGACACTTAATTAATACTTGGTAATTTCTTTAAAAAAAACTACGTTATTCTGTAAATCGACATGTTTTACAAATTCAGCATTGACAGCTTGTCTAAATTGTCCGAAAGCAAAAGAACCGCAACAATGCACATAAGTGCATAGCTGTCAAATGGGCGGGAAAGTTTTATAGGCACTTCAAATGGTTCAATTACAGTTCCCAGCAAGGTGGGAATACTTCTTTGCAGGCAGATTACAGCACCGTCTGGGCTGATGCTGGAAAGTGTAAGCGTATCGGTTACCGACATCCCGCATGAAATAACGGGAATCTGCCACTCACTCAGTGCCTGCGCTGCTGCAAGATTATCCGACTGCACCACGCCAATTGTGCCGGAACGGCAGGTGCTATACTGCTTTTCAGTTGCCAAAAAATTGCTTTTGCAAAGAATTATGGTGCGTTCTTTATTATTAAAAGAAATCTGCTCGCATTCCACCAGCAGAAAATCAAATTCTTCAAGATTGTTGGATTGCTTTTTTGTGCAGGCACATGCTACTCGAAATTCTGCTGCAAGTATACGTAAAATGGTGTTTGCAAGCCTGCTGTCGTCTGAGCTGCCCAAAACGATCAGATTTATCATTTTCTCACCTCAATTTTTTGCTTAAAAGCCGCCGCATTGAAATCCTAATTACTAATCTCTGTAAAAAAACAATAAATATGTACAATTTTAAAATTAAAACAGGTCGGCTTGACAGGTATAACGAACCATCCTATAATTATTAGATAGAGCCCTTTGACGGTGATCAATATCAGGAGGAGTTTATTCTATGAATCAAAAGTTTGCAAAACTTTTTGCTTTTATTTCAGTTATGACGCTTACCATAGTAACTACAGTTGTTCCGGTATTTGCAGCAAACCCCGATACCGGAGATAAATTTAATCTGCCTTTGATGCTTGGCATTGCCGGTGGTGCGCTGTTGCTGATTATTATTACCTTGGTGCTTACCGGTAAAAAAGGAAAGAACAAAAAGAAATAAAACCAATCAAAACATCTCTACTGCACCAATAAGAAAGATGCGCCTATCAAATGATAGGCGTATTTTTTATGCCGTCTGCCAAAGGTAAAAGTTTATGCAAAAAAACTCGAAATAAAATTTATATTTTATTCTTGCAATAGTGTGTGACACACAGTATAATGTAATTAACAGTAAACGAGAGAGAGGAGAAAATCGTTTGGAGAAGGAAGAGATATTGTCAGGCCTGATTATGGAACTGAGGCGTGGTACCATCGTTCTCTGTGTTTTAAGCCAGCTGCAAGAGCCTATGTACGGGTACAACCTTGTAAATGTACTTTCAGGCAAAGGCATTGCGGTAGAAGCCAATACCTTGTACCCGCTGCTGCGGCGATTAGAGGCCCAGGGCTTATTGAAAAGCACTTGGGAGACAAGTGGGGCAAAGCCGAGAAAGTATTATTCCACTACTGCAATGGGCGATGAGATTTTTGCAAATCTGAAAAAACATTGGGATAGTTCCGTCGAGAACATGAACACACTTTGGGAGGATGATAGCAGTGAGCAATGATATGGTGGAGCGGTATGTTTATGCGGTGACCAAAAACCTTCCGGCGAAAATGCGCGGGGATATTCGGGATGAGCTGAACGGCCTGATTGTAGATATGCTTGAGGAGCGCTGCGGAGAAGTTACTCCGACAGAGCGTGACATTAGAGTGGTGCTGGCGGAGCTCGGAACCCCAGCCGAGCTCGCTGAAAAGTACAACCCGGACGGCGATAAATGCTTGATTGGTGCGCCCTACTACAGCAAATACAAAATGGTTCTCAAAATTGTTCTGGCTTCGGTGGTTTTCGGTATGGCGCTGTCCGGCTTTATCACTGTAATTTTGGATCCAGAGGCCGTTTGGTACTTTGCCATTTGGCAGTGGCTCGGAATGATTTTTATGGGGCTGGTCTATGCATTTGCCTTTGTAACAGTAATTTTTGCCGTTTTTCAGCGCAAGGGTATCAACATTGACACAGCGGAGGATCAAATCAGCAATCTGCCCCCTGTGCCAAAAAAGCGCGAAATTATCAGCAAGTGGGAGTGCATTGTTGACATTGCTTTTTCCGTTTTGTTTGCGGTAGTGTTTCTTTTTGCACCGCAGATTATCTGCGGTGTCTTTGATCAAAATTTGATTATCCCGGTGTTTGACTCAGAAAAAATTCGTAACATTTGGTATGTAATCGTAGCATTTGCCGCGCTTGGAATTATAAAAGATAGTGTCAAGCTGTACGAGGGCAGGTATACCAAGCGGTTGGCCACTGTTACTCTTGTTGTTAACATTCTAATGGTGCCTCTCACTTTTATGTTCTTGCTTGATAACCAAATTATGAACCCTGTATTTACTCAGCGCATCACCGATATGTTTGGCAAAGATGGAGCATTTATTGCAACGGCCTTCGCGAACTTTAACTTATTCTTTCTTGCAATTGTTTCTTTTGCTTTGATTTTGGATACGACTACAACCATCATCAGGGCGATGGAATCTCCCAAATAATTTGGCACTGCGGCTTCAACAATAGACATTACCTCAAAAGGGGCAGATGAATTTTAAGTTCATCTGCCTCTTTTTATCTGTTTTCTGTAATTATCCTTTGTTTTTAGAATCTATTTCCGAACCATCTCACTCTTTGTATTCCTGTATTCAAAATAATCAACAAATAAGTTGTAAAATATTCTATCATAAATCTTTTTTATATTGATGATATGGTAATCATTTGGGAAGTTGTCCTCATATACATTAGCAGGATGTTAAGTCCGGGCCAAGCAATAAAACAATAAGGAGGCAATTAAAATGGGAAAGTACATAATGGCACTCGACCAGGGAACAAC
>NZ_DALZQO010000028.1:0-40082 GCF_032017025.1 Hydrogenoanaerobacterium sp. | reverse complement strand
CCCCCAAAGTTTTTTACAGTATACCATACTGTCTAACTTTAGGGGTGCAGTTCAATAGAGAGCAGCTCCGTCTTTTTTATAAAAACATCATCTTGTTACAACTACACAAGAGGGAATTGTAACTTCTCCAAATCGAATTCCTTATTCCTCTCTGAAAGATACTTTATTGTTGACTGACTTCATCTATTCGGAACCTGCAAACCCTATGTGCATAAAAATCTTGACAACCGCTTACTCATCCGCGGCAAAAGCAATAGGTCCCTTAATGTTAAATTTCAGGTTTACCCTGATGGACATTCCCGTCTTCATTATTACTTCATTAATTTTAGAATATGGGCAATGTACTTCGCTGTATCCATCAAGCAAAATAAATGAGTAACCTCCTCCAACATACTTTACATTTGCAGAGAAAACGGAAGAGATATTCCACTTTTGAGGGATAAACAGAGGTAAGGAAATATATTGTATTTCCCTTTTTCGAGCTTCTTGGAAAACAGATTCTGATTCAGAGAATTGTTTATCTAAATAGAGTAAACCGCCTAATGTAGCAATGAAATAGGCATCCGAGTAACCATTTAAAGTACTCTGTTGTAGAATGGCAATTGCCTCACGGATACTTTCTTGACTTCCATTATCTTTTAAAACCTTAGCTTTAGCATATTCCATGCTACTACGATATTCTTGTGGCCGAGATTGAAATATTGGTTGAAAAATTTTAATCGCCTTATCGTATTCACCATGCAATGAATAAGTTTTACCCAGTAAAAAATTTGCAAAGGGACTTTCTGGCGCTAAAGCAACTGCTTGTTTTAATTTTTTGATTTGGCCTGGCGTGTTATCAAGGTATTCATCAATTTTAGACAACTCTACCCAAATTGCTTCTTTATCGTACACTTTTTTTAAACCTGTAGTCAGAACATCCTCTGCTTTTGAAAGATATAATGTTTCCTCGTTTATATCATCTGTTTTCTTTGCCCAATCAATATACAATGCACCAAGCCCTTGATAAACATATGGATCTTTATCATTTAAACGCATAGTTATTTGATAGGCATCTTCGCTCTGCGCAACACGTTTGCGTCCCATTTCCAAAGTGCTTGCCCTCATTGCCATTTGTTGGAGCACATAGCCTTTTGTGTGATAGAGTACTCGAATACTCCCATCCATTTTTATCGCCATTTCAATAGTGGATAGTGCGGTCTCATCATGTTCATTACGCACTAGCATTCGAGCATAATGTTGCCTTATATAAGGATTGTCGGGGTCAATACTACATGCTGCATTAAAAAACCTCATACGACTATCTAACGATGGCAAAGCATCTATTAGTTTATCAGAACGATAAAGTCGCTCAAATACTTTTCTGTCTAAATAATGCGTTATATTTATTTTTGTTAATATATTATTAAGAATTACTTCTTTCTCGCTTTTCATAATGCAATTATCCCAAACAATTTGTGCTATTAAACGATGGCGAGTACGAGCAACATAGACACTATTCTCTGCGTTATATAAGTCATAGATAATAACACCTTTGAGATAGTTTTTTGTTCTTTTATAAAAGTCTGTTAATTCAGTATCTAAAATAGACGTTAGTAGCTCCATTCGCACTTGTACATCAAATTGATGTAGGCATGCAATCAATTTGTATGCTTCTTGGGAAAATGGATCATTAATCCCATGGTATTCATCTTGTATTATCGCATCAAATGATTTCCCTTCTGTTGCTTCTCGTATAGTAACAAGTAATTCCCGATTGTAATTCTTTCTTATTGAAGCAATTTGGTCGTCTCTTTGCAAATACTGAAGTTTATTTAATTCTTGATTAGAATCTAAGAAGCCGATTAATGCCTCTATTTCAATGTCACAAAGAGGTTCAATATAATGTATATCACCCTTTCCTAGCATGCCTTTACTGGCAAGTTCATTTTGTCGATCGCCTAAGATAAATGCTACATTTTTATCCTGTTCACGTGATAATTTAATAATACGATTTATATCGTTATTGTGATCAGCGGCGTTATCAATGAAAAAGAAACACTTTGCATCATCTAATCTATTTTCATATGCAAAAAAGATATCCCCCTCATTTAGCTTCTTGCCATCTCTCATAAAAAACGCTTGTCCCAGTTTTTCTTGAACAACTTTAGAAGCGATAATCATCATTAACGTAGTGATACCATATCCCGCTGCACCAGTTATTGTACACACATTGACTTTATCTTTTTTTTCGGTAGCATATTCTAACATTTGATAGACAAGGGTTTCTTCTAAAATTCGGCTAAAGTACTTGTTTTGTAAAATAATATCCCAAGAAGCCTTATTCCCACGCACGAAATTAAAAATATCTGTTTTTCCACTTAGTCGTGGTTGATTTACATAATCCCATGCGTTAAAGAAACGGTTCAACGGAACTATTGATGAATCAAGAAGACTCCAAAAATCTTGTGGAATTATGGATTTGGCTTCTTTCTCAGTAATGGTCAGTGCCACTCGAAGTTCCAATTGTGACTTAGCTACGGTAACAAATTCACTAAAGCTATTTTTCAAAGTTTCTATATTTCGGTTTGCTAGGATCGCCATATTAACATCATTTGTGTAAGGGTCAATACGATATGATTTTCTGATAGTATTTGGATAAATCTCTTTTGCTATATCTGCCAAGATAGTGTGAAAGTTCGGATCATTGTGAGAATATCCTGAGAATAATACACAGTTTTTTACAAAACAATGTTGAAGAAGGTTAAAAAGAGACTTTCTTCTTTGAGCATAATTCACATAATCTTCTTGGGAAATTATAATGTTATCGATGTTTTCACCATCAAATAGAGAGCCATGCAAGTGGATAATTGGAACAATGTGCGTATTATCAAAATCATCATATTCTGTTATGTGTGTTATTGTTTTATACTCTTGCGCAGGTGCTTTACAAGCATTATATGCTTTTTGGATTGTATCATCATAGTTAGTTGTATATATAGCTTTCCAACGTATAGATGGAATCCATTTCATTGAATCATCTGGTATGGCATCCGCTAAGATTCTACGTATGTAATTCGTTAGTTCTTTGCGACCATTTTTCTTGATTTCAACATATGATGCTACATCTGTTAACGAGTATTCTTCCACATCAGGTAATAAAAAGTTATCTGCAATCATTTTTGCCAGTTTTTTGCCATCAGGCATACAGTTACCTTCACTATTACTTAATAAAAGAAACCAAATATTGTTTAAAAATATTGAAATAAGTCCGACTAGCGATTTAATTGCCTTTTGATTTGTACGCTTCAGATGAATAAAAGGACAGTATCTTGAAAGATACTGTCCTTTTATAATTCTTTTGATATATCAGTCAATATGAGTTCCGACCCTCATCATAGCATTTGAGTTATCTCAAATAAGATATAGGACATCATTCTGGCGATTAATCTTAATTATTTGTACAAAAAATCTTCTATAAATTGGAAATAATTACAATTTTTAAAAATAAGATAATATTCTCTAACAAAACCCCTGTTCTTTTCGTTCTATTCTAAAGAAGATGAAAAAAGAGAAAATGTGTAATATTTTGCTTGTAATCTAGGTTTTCTATATGAAAGCAAGAAAAAAAGAACAAGGGGGTGGTTCCGATGCGTGTATAGAAGCGGCGACTACTACTAGCATTCCCGGCGTAAGTAGACAAAAAAGGAGAGTAATTAAATGAAAAAGATAATTAGTGCAATTCTGTGCGCGGCGTTACTTATAAGCATGTGCCAAACGGCCTTTGCAGCATTGAAGGTCGTCGATGACAATACGACCAATTTTGAATCTAGTGCCTATAAGCAGCGGCTCGAAGAAAAAGGTCTTACAGAAATGAACATAAAGTCTCTAGCCAGCATGGGATTCTCGTTTGAGGAGCAAGCCAATCTTGATACTGGTACAATTCAAGATTTTCTGGGAGAAACTTATGGGAAAACTTCTGTTATCCAACCTCGTGCTTCTTTTATAAACGTAACAAATGTACCTGATGACATATATGGTAAAGGAACAGAATCATTTTTATCCGGTTGCGGCTTTGTCGCAGGAGATTTCTATACTGCGAATGATGGCAATTCTGTTGTCTCCCAGATTAATGCATTTGCTGCCAAGGTATTTAAAAATGCAAGCTGTAAAAAATTCTATTATTTGTATGGCGAGTATGATTCGGCTGCTGGTGTCCATAAGGGTGTAGACCTTCAGGCAGCTAACAACACTCCTATTTTCTCTGCGCATACGGGCAATCTTGTGCGTAGACCGGAATATGGTGCGGCTTGCATTCAAAACAGTTCATGGACTAACATCTATGCTCATATGAGCAACTTAAGAGCAAATGGTTCCGTGTCAGTAAATAACCAAATTGGAAATCAGTCAAATGTTTCCCCTAACGCAATCGGAAGTCACCTGCATTTCGAAGTAAGGAATGGCCAAACAACTTCGATGGGCGATCCGTACACATATAGTTTCTCTGGTAACAAAAGTCCCTATTGGTATATGGTTACACCCGCACGGTAATAATTTCACCCTAAGCGAGATAGACATATAAGCATATTTAAGACAAATGAGATAAGTTCATGACGTTAATAGTTATGTAAAGCGTAGTGATACTACGTCTTTACATAACTAACGCATCATAATTACCATGGAGGGGCAAGTTGTTGAAAATTAGAAAAAGTTTATATATGCAAATATCGATTATAGTTATTTCAATATCTTTATTATTAACTGCCTGTAGCAGCAATCATAACTTTCTAGTAAACGACATTCATAAAAAGATCAATTTTAGCGAAGCAACATTTAGTGAACAGATCAATGTTAATGGGCATGAACGTACATCTATACCGCTTGAGAAGATACTAATAGACACAGATTCTGATTTTATTAATGGTCTTGTATGGATAAATGATAACGAAATATTACTTGATTGTATTAAACAGATTGATGAGAAATATATTACGAAATGGTTTATAGCGAATGTAAATACTGGTGTTATCAATTATTTATACCATTATAATGATAATAATTTCTTTCAGATAAGTAATATAAGCATCGAAGATTCTGTATTAAAAATAAGTCAGCATAACGGTAACTATTTTGAGTTTCAACAAGGAAATCTGGTAAAGCAATTAGATGGTTCAGATAGTCAATTAACGGCATGTAGAAACTTATCGAATAATGATCTAATATATTATAGTAATAGTGATCAAAGTATATATAATCAATCGAATGGTAAAGTACTATACAAGTTTAACGATATATCGAATGAAACAAGCCCAAGACTAATGCAGTTGTCACCCGATGGGAAAAAGCTAGTGTTTGCTTTTGTGCACCAAGAATTCGCAGCAGTTAGAACCGTAATTGTTGATATGGAAACTTATGCTGTACATGAAATAGTAAAGAAATTTATCATGCCTTCCTATTTTTGGATTAATGATAAACTTTTCGTATTGGAAAATAATAACGATGCTGAGAATTTTTATTCAAGGATATGTTATGGAGATAACCTTGAGTATGAGATTAGATTTCAGTATAATACATATGATGAGAATCTTATAAATGATCCAATAATCGATTTGCTAGTAGGGCGTGGATTGACCCAGCAAAATATTGAGGAAATAACAAGCTTAGGAGTAAAGATAGACGATATAGTTAATATCCCTAATCAAGATATTCAAATGTTGCTGGAAGATCGTTATGGAAAAAGCTACGAAGAAGGGTTTGCTGAAAACAATTACTCATTATTTGGTTTTGGTGGAAATAATTCGATCGTACCTATTGCGTTAACTTATAAGACTGGGTTTTCAAAATGGGATAGCGCGGTTATTTTGTTTTCCATGAAAAATAATAGCCCACTCATAGAGCCAATATATCACACTACGGATACACGCTATTCAGATTTTACTATTAATTCGTCGGGCACTTATCTAGCTTTTCGTGAATATGGAATGACTGATAATACAGTGAATAATATTGTATTTCTCAAGCTAACTTAGAATTTCTAACTGATAAAAAACAGCAAAAAGTGGTATAGTAATAGTAAAACAACTGATGAACGACAAGATATGGATTAAGTTAAGCTATCCTCAAACCAGCATTGACTTCCAAAAACACCGTTTTTGCCGGGGCTTTGGATTCGACACGAGCGCAGGGAAAGTGTTCATTATACCTTTTTGTTCTTTGCTTCCGCTTTTAGGTTTTGTTAGATCACTATATGGAGGAAATATATTATGGAGAAAAAGAGCATCATATTGGTAATTGTCATATTGTTTTTCTTGGCATCTTGTAGTGCAGGAAAAGACATATCAGTGGCTCAGCCCAATTCTGTATCTTCAGAAGTTAGTGCATCTGAAGAAGCAGGGGATAATTCGCAAAACAATAACGATACGAGTGATTTTACCAAAGATGAATATATCGATAAATTAAAACGAAAAGGCTTGGAGGACTGGCAAATAAAATCATTGGCTCAAAGAGGCTTTAGCTTTGAAGATCAATTAGCTATGAAAAAAGAAGAGTTAGATGAGTTGTTAGCACCCGGTTGCGGGCCGGCATACGGGAGAGAGTTCTCAGCGGAAGAAAGTATTAGTTTAGCCGAACGCAATATTGATGAAAGAAAATCATCCATCTTGCGCAGTCTTGGTTATGAATTCGATAATATGATGTTGTTGACGAATGAACAGCTGGATTTTATATTTCCAAACACAAAGCTAGTCAATAAGCTAATTGAATTAGGATATAAGCGAGAAGTAGTTATTCATCAGGGAGCAATAATTCAAAACGGATACAGTAATTATAAAGAGCTTCTTGATGAGATTTTCGCTGATGGTAATTATAAAGAGATTCTTTCTTCTGAGGATTCCGCTGATAAAGAATAATATAATAATCATATAAAAATAATAACTTCCAGCACGCTAATAGAATAAAAGAAGAAATATTATAATTGAAATAAATCCGATTAGCGAATCAGTTTTCTTTTGATTCATACGCTTCTAACATAATCTGCCCCTTATCATTTACCGATACGGCCAGTTTTCTAACTTCCTGCAAATGTAACTGCTCAATTAGCTGTTTAGGGATTCGCAGCCGGTAATCATCATCGGGGGATATATTGCGTATATAAACTCCGTTTACGGGGTAACGCGAGTTAGTATCTTTTTTCTTACCTTTCATTTACTTCTATCCTTTCAAATATTCATAATAGTCTTCATTGCAGATCTGCTGAACCTACAGTGAAGGGCGTCTTTATAAAATACGTCATTGCGTCAATACGCATTCAAAGATAATTCGTCCATCCGAATTTTTATATTCATTGAAAATAGTAATTACCGCACCAGGAGGGAGAAGAAATTCACATTCTGTTTGATTTGAACTGCCTACATCAAAGCCCAAATATGCCCCTTTTGTTCCCTTGGGTAAGTAAATCTTATAAGCTATTGGTTTATTCTTAAAGCTGATATGATTAGCAAGGACATCGTAAACAAGGGACGTACTTGTAAAACCCAGCTCAATAAAATTAGAATAATCTCTATCTAAAAATCTATATACCACAATGTTGTCAGGAAGTTTAAATTTTAAAAGCTGTCAGTCTCTGGGGTGACACGATAAAAGAAAAAACTAATCAATTTGCCGAATGGTATAGATACAGCTCGTCCAATTTCCACTAGCTTAAAGAATACTTCCAGTGTTTTAAGGTGTAGAGCAAGTGCACCGATTGCGTCCTTGTATAAGTCAGCCTTTTCACTTGTGGTCTTAATATCACTATGTCCTAACCATGTTTGTATATCTTTTAAGCTGCAGCCCATTGCATATAACATACTGGCGCAGCTATGTCTTAGGTCATGAAACCTGATAGGCCGTAAATCATTCTTTTTTAGAAACAATTTAAAGCCTTGTGACACAGAGCTAGGCTTGTATAATGTTCCTTTACTATTAAGGCAGATGTATGGATTATCCCCATAATTCAGTGTTTGCATCTCTTTGAGTTGTTCTAAGAACTTTAGCAAACAATATGGAAGCGGTAGAGTTCGATAGCTAGAATCTGTTTTTAGTTTATTGGTAATTAGCACGTTTGAATTGGTGATGTATGGCACAACCTTATTTTCGATACAGATTATTTGTCTATTCAAGTCAATACTTGACCATTGTAAACCAAGCACTTCGCTTCGCCTTAATCCGAGGACACAAGCTAGAACAATTGGCACAAATAAAGGTGAACGTTTTGCTTTTTCAATTAATTCAACCATTTCCTCGATTGTATAGTAATCTGCAATATATCGTAATTTTGATGGGAAGTCCACGTAAGAGGCAACATTGTTTTTAATATGTTGCATTTTGCAAGCATACCGTAAAGCAGCATGTATGTTTGCATGGTGCTTTAGGACAGTTACTACACTCAAACCTTCAGACAGCTTTAAGTCATAATAGCCTTGCAAATCAAGGGGAGTTAATTTTTGAAGGAAAATATTTTTTTTTTGAAAATATGGATAGATATGTTTTTGCATTACGAGATTATACCCATCCCAAGTAGTAGGTGTCACTCTTGATTTATGATGCTGTAGCCAAGTTAACAAAAAATCTGAAAATAGGATTTTAGGCTTTTCAAATTTTCGTTTTAGCTTTTGATTTTCTAATGTTAAATCAACAATAAGTGCCTCAAGTTCAGAAATTCTTTCTTGATCCGTACCATTTAATCCTTTCAGCAGTGGAATAGAATTTTGTGATGTCATAGCTTGATTAATTTGCATAATCTTAATGTCCCCCTGTTATTGAAATTAATCAAATTATACTTCTTTATTAGGAATCATGTGTTTTTTCTTCGGGGGAGGAGATTACAGGATTCAGGTTCTAGTGAGTTCACGCTCATGCAGGTTCAAGTCCTGTTATCCGCACCATAATTACAGCCTGAAAAAGATGTCCTGCGGTGAAAACCGCAGGACATCAGGCTTTTTCAAGGGTTATTACCCATAAAAACCCCGTAAAAATAAAGCTCAATTTTAAGGATGTCATTTCAGTGATTTTCAGCCCCTCTGGTATTTGAACTATTACGAATAGGTCTTTTACGCGCGAATAAACAGTAAGAACACAACTCAAAATCAAGAAGAAATATATCAAAACATAAGTGGCGCCCTTTTTTGAAACTCGGAAAAGTCCTGTATTTAAGCGGGTTTGAGCGAGCAATCAAAAAGGGCGCCACTTTATATATACAAGGAGTAAGGCACTGATTTCTACTAAAGAAGTCAGTGCCTTTTTTCATTCACTCAAAAATTGGAGGTGCAGGAATTAATAACACGGAATACAGCAATGTTTTTTAATAATTAGATAAGTAAAATGGGTAGCGCCCTTTTACAGTCATCCAAACTAAAGTAAATATGTAAACGGTAAGAGCGGTCGAGTTTGAGGATTTATCCTTAATTTGACCGCTCTTTTTTTGTTTGCGGAAAGGATACGATATGCTTGTAAAATACAAACGAAACAAACGCTATGCCTGCTACAACTCAGATTGCCTGACAAGCGTAGGCAGAATAGAAAACACACCTCGTCCCCATGGTCCCTTTAAAAGCTGTGGGGATTGCCCCTATGCATCCCACGGCTTTGTATGTTACAGCCATGAGGGAGATTGTCTAAGGACTGATATGCAAAAAATTAATCACAGGAGGGAAAAGTCATGCGAGCAATGATCCAGTGCATTCATGAAAATAATCACCGAAACCTTACCTTCCCCAGCAAGGAAAAGGAACTACAAATTTTATGTGACAGCCTTGGTATTTCCAACACGGCAAAAACCGAAATCAAAATTGGCACTGTCCATAACGATGAAAGGATGACAACTCTACTCTCGGGCAAAACGGTAAATCTGGATGAGCTTAACTTTCTCACCAAACGGTTGGATAGTTTTGACCAGAATGAGCTTACCACATTTTTTGCAGTAGCTTATGCGGAAAAAACCGAAATCATGTCAGAGCTTATCAACCTCAGTTTTAATACCCACTGTTACAGCGTGGTAGCCGATTTCAGCGACCCCCATGCCGTGGGCAGGCAGATGTACCTAACCGAGCAAGGGGCGGTCAGTACGGAAGAATTTCAGAGCTTTGACGGACAGGGCTACTTTGAAAAAATCCTTGCTGAAAATTCTCATCCTCTGATTACGCCCTATGGAGTGGTATATAAAAACGGCAATGCTATCGAGCAGATATATGACGGCACGAACTTCCCGTATTATCAATACGATGATACCCCCATTATCCTGTTGTTAAATACCCAAGACCGCTTTGAGTATCTCTATCTCCCCGTGGAGCAGAGTGAATTAAATAAGGCGTTAGAAAGGCTGGGAGTAGAAAGCCTTGAGAATACCTCTTGGCAAGTGGAGCAACACAATCTTCCCGATAATATTGCAGATATGGTAATCAACAATCAAATAGGCTTGGATTCGCTCAATCAGTTTACCACTATCTTCAAAACCATGGGTGATCGTGAAGTATCCGCCTTGTCTGAATTGGTGGATTTCACAAAAATCACCACGGCAGAACAGCTTAAAACCTTGTCCGACTGTATGTATGAATTTGAGTGCTTTCCGGGTGTTCACACGCCGCATCAATACGGCAGGCACATAATCTGTGAAAGCGGTCACTTTGAGTATGACGAGAATCTTGAGGATTACATTGATTTTCAGTCTTATGCACAGGACAAAATCAGCCGTGAAACCGGGGTGTTTACCGACAAAGGCTATCTGCTTTACCACGGATACAATCAGGAGATGCAGAACATTTTAAGGCAAACTCTTGGATTGAAAACCAAGGAAATGCAGGAACCACAGGAACTCAAATTGTATATGCCGCTTAAAGCGGTCACCTATTATGATGAAAATGACTATGGTGACCTTTGTCAAGTGGATTTTGAAATGGAGGTCTACCCCGAAGAACTTAGCTGTTATGAAGATGAAATCCGTGAAGCCATCCGTGACCGCCGATTGGATGAAGAAAAGCGTGGCATGATGGATTACTATGACGGGCATGATTCTGTGAATGCCAAAGTTCAACAGTATCTGTTTGATGTAGAATTAATCAAAGGAAAGCTGATGGGTATCGTAACCCTTACGCTGAACGCACCACTCAATCAAGCCGAACTTGATAAAATCAAAGAAACCATCGAAGGACAGTGTTCCGATGGCTTTGGCGAAGGCTTTGAGCAACGTGAAATTAACTGCAATGGCAAGGAAATCTATGTAAGTCTTTGGGGAACCAATGATTGGAGTCTGAAAACCGCCGAAGAAATGGGAATTACAGAACAAAAATATGAAATGCAGTTTGGAGGAATGTAAAATGAATGGATTTCCCACAAGAGAACAGGTAGAACGAATCAAGGCACGGTATCCGGCAGGGACTCGAATTCGCCTTGATTTTATGGATGACCCCTATGCGCCGATCTCGCCCGGTACCGAAGGTGTAGTGGATCATGTGGATGACATCGGCACCCTCCACTGCAAATTTGAAAATGGGAGAGGATTAGGTGTCATTGTTGGTGAGGACAGTTTTTCCGTAATAGAGCCTGAAGAAGAACAAGGCATGAATCTGACCATGAGATAGGAAAACGGCAAGATGTGTAAACATCCTGCCGTTTCCTATTTATCAAGACCTTTAATCATGTCATACACAAATGCTCGTTTGTCCTGCGGCTGTTTGCGAAGGATTGCAAGTATCTCCGCTTCCTGATCACTGAGTTCAGAAGCTCTCAGCGTGGATTTAATGTCGGTTCTTCCAAGGATATAATCCACCGAGGTACCCAGTGAATCCGCAAGCTTCACCAACATTTCTGCAGGTGGTACTGCCTTGCCGATTTCATAACCGCTGATAGTTTCCTGCGACACATTCAGTTCCATTGCAAGACGAAGCTGTGTCAGATTTTTAGCTTCTCTAAGCTGTTTCAAGCGTTCTATAAATATCACCCCTTTCAAATATGGATATTGTCAATATGAATTATATCCCTATAACTTGACTGCAACAGTCATATTGTTTATATTATGTATGGATTGTATCCATATTAACAATAAATATTGTGACTGGGGGATGTTGAATGAACCAAAAAACAATCAAAGAAAAAACGGTATGCTTCACAGGGCACCGAAGTGAAAAGCTTCCTAAAGGTGAAGCTTTAGAGAGCCTGCAAACAAGACTGGCAGATGAAATTGAAAAAGCAATACAAGATGGATACAACACCTTTTTAGTTGGAGGTGCCTACGGGTGGGGTCTTATGGCAGCTGAAGAAGTGATTAAAAAGAAAACAGTGATTGATCTGCAAAAGCCACAGCGGATTAGACTGATTGCGGTGATTCCCTTTGAGGAACAGGCGGTGCGGTATTCCCTTGCAGACCATGAACGGTATTATGAAATCATGCCAAAGTGTGATGATGTCATCACCTTAAATATCCATTATAACAACCAGTGCTACGCCCAACGCAATCAATATATGGTAGACCGCAGCAACAGAGTCATCTGCTGCTGGAATGGGCAGGCGGTCAGCGGAACGGCACAGACCGTCCGTATGGCAGAAAAACAAAATCTTGAAATTATCAACCTATATGAATAAGTAAAGGGCATTCCCGCTTTTCACCGTGGTAATGCCCTTTGTCATGCAACTCCATCTATTTGCTTGGGAATAGAGATGAAGTAGCATCGGATTTATAGCCGGTGCTTTTCATATACAAATCATAAAACAAGGCCGTTTTCCCCAAAGAAAGCGACCTTGCTTTTTTTATCTTTTACCTTGTTTTCTTTGGGGCGAGTGGTCGGAAAGGAGGCAAGAATGGAAAAAGACTGGCTTGCAGAATACCAAAAATCCTATCACCTTGGCAGAGAAAATGCGATTACAAGCCGAGAAATGGAGCGAATATTTTGTGTAAGCGGCAAAGAACCGCGTGATACGATCAATATTCTGAGTAGGGAAGCAATTCCGATTGCCAGCGACCAGAGCGGCTATTACTATGCAAAAACCGAAGCCGAGCTGCGAGCCACTATCCATCATATGAGGCGTCGAATTGTCGGTATCAATGCAGCGATTAACGGACTGAATCGCTCCCTTTTGGACTTTGACAAGGCACGGACCCGCCTGCCTTTGGTGAAAGGGGGTGGTGCGTGTGAATAGCTTTATGTCTTGGATTGGCGGAAAGAAATCACTGAGAGATTTGATTGTAAATCTCTTTCCCATCTACTACGAGCGATACATCGAAGTTTTCGGTGGCGGTGGATGGATACTGTTTCATAAGCCGCCCGGCAATGACTTTGAAGTGTACAACGATTTCAACAGCTTACTGGTTAATCTCTATCGCTGTGTGAGAGATAAACCAAATGAACTGATGGACGCTCTGAAGTATTGCCTTAACTCAAGGGAGGATTTTGACTATGTAAAAAGTTGCCTTGCGCGGGATAGTCCCGCAAGCGATGTGCAAAAAGCGGCGTGGTTCTATCAGCTGATTCGCTACAGCTATGCCTCGGGGCTAACCAGCTTTGGCAGCCAGCCCCACGATATTCGTGGCAACTTTCCACTGATTGAACAGGCACACCGCAGGCTTGCAAAGGTGGTGATAGAGAATAAAGACTTTGAGAAGCTCATTGGGCAGTACGACCGCCCGGTGAGCTTTTTCTATTGTGACCCACCGTATTTTGAAACCGAGAGCTACTACAAAAATGTTGGCGAGGACGGCTTTACCGAAAAAGACCATATCCGTCTGCGAAATGCTTTGATGCGAGCCGAGGGCAAGTTTTTACTTTCCTACAACGACTGCGAATTTATCCGCAATCTCTACGATGCACCGGGTATTCAGATTGACGCCTATACCCGCATCAACAATATCAAGCAGCGATATGACGGCGGTGCACAATTCCCCGAAATTCTCATTGCTAATTACGATATGCAAGAGCGCAGCTTAAATGCTCCCGCTCAGATGAATCTGTTTGATGTGAGTACACCCGAGCTTATGCCAGGTAACGAATAACAAAGCCCTTATGATGGGGCAAATATTTTGATGGAGGAATACACTCATGAAGAAAAATCAGAACAAAGAAATGCAGGGAAAGGACATCCTTGATGAAATTCTGGAGGGTACATCCCTTGCAGATGCAGAGGAAATGGACATTCAGTGAGCGACAGCGTCTGCGTGATCCACAAAGGAAAAATGACGGTGCTGGAGCTGGCAGAGGTCATTGACACCCTCAGCAATCTCGCATCCGACCTCACCGTGGTGCTGGCACAGGCTTGTGGTTTTTGCGATAACTGCGGGCAGGAACATGGCGATTTCTGCCCTGACTGCGAAGAAAGAGAATGCAGTGAAGCCTGTGCTTTTCTGAACGGTTGCAAGGATAGCCCTGCCGATTGTGTCATGCACTGTGCTTTGTGTCAGGGACTGCTGGACGGCAGTGGAGATATCCGCGTTCCCGACTATATTTTAGGGGAAGCCGGTATCCCCAAAGATGCCAAGCTGGAAGCTTATGCCGATGAGGACAGCGGTGAAATTACCATTGTGGAAGCTGATATTCAGCAGGACATCACCGATGTGCCGCCCGGCATTGTGGCAATTCTTGCACAATCCGGCGTTTGCCTTGCTGAGCTGGATGAGCTGATTATGCTGGAGGAAATTGTCTATGGAAATTAAAGAGTTTCCGTATATTTACCCCTATTCATTTTCCGAAGCCAAACGGCTGAATGAGCTTGACCGGTGGAATGCCAGCCACAAAGAAAATGTGGACTGCAAAAATGCCATTGAGGAAGCAATCCGCTGTGACTTTGATGGAATGCATCTGAAAAAAGAGTGTGCCGAAAGTGTCATCGATCATTTTGGCTATAAGCGAGTGGAATATGTTCTCGCCAACAGCTTGCAGTGTAAGGATTATGACGGCCGTTTTTCCCGTGGCAATCACGATTGGGCAAAGCGAACCTACATTGCACCGGATAAGGACAGCTACAGCAATCGAAACTTGAATTTTGCGGTGGATAGTCACCCCGCTGTGCTGGACGGATTTGTTAACCAGTATCGCAGGGCGTTTCAAAGCCTTGGAATGTTCGATTACACCCACTGTCTGCCGGACACTTCAAAGCAGGATTTTGAGGGTAAGGTCATTGTTCTTTCCCCGAATACCCTCAAGGAAAGCTGCTTCACTCCGCAGGATCAGCTGTGGCTGTGTACCGGAGGGTTCGGCAGCCATGCCGGTGCCAGAGGTCAGGCGGTATTTGCCACCTGCCTCTCCGATGGCGAGAAAACCCGCTGGAACAGAACCGACTTTGTGGGTGTGCTTGCCGACAGCCATCTCCCCGATTGGGCAAGAGAAAAGCTTCAGGAATTGACGGCACAGGAGCAGACAGAAACGGCGGCCCACCAAATTGGTGGCATGACTATGCAGTAAAGGCAGGTGAACAAAATGCATGGTATTTCAGAAAAAGGCGGTCTCATTTCCTATTATGGTAACCCCGCCGGATACACCGATAAGGGCAATGCCATTGTGGATCGTATCTTTCAAAACGAAGAACTGACAAGCTGGCTCACGCACCGCAGCCTTACCCCAAAGTGGACAGACGGTGTGATGGAGCGTCTGATGGCAGGCGAACAACTTGGAGGCGTAGAAAATTCTGCACCTCTTAAAAATGTGCGTATCTGGCAGCTGGGACCCGAAACCGATGTGTATATGAAATTCATCAGCTTAGATGAGATGACAAAAAAGTTTGGTGAGCCAAATCGGGAGCATTATCGCATCGCCTATGACGGGCAGCTTGGCACAAATGATTTGGAGGCTATTTTCACCCGCTGCAACACCAATCACCCGCCCGGCTACAACGGTCATTCGCTGTCCATGTCCGATGTGGTGGAGCTTTACGACAGCACCGGCAGTGAATATTACTACTGCGACCGTTTTGGTTTCGAGCCGATTGCGTTTGAAGAAAGTGGTCAAACCCAGCAGATGGCTGGATTATAAGGAGGATTGTCAATGCACACAAAAAAGAAAAGGCCTATCAGTATTTTGCTGATTGTTTGTATGGTGCTTTCGCTGTTTGCCGGAAGTGCCTATGCAGCACACCGATATTTTGAGGATGCAAAAGGACATTGGGCTGAAGAAGCCATCAATATCCTTGCAGAAAAGGGTATCATTGCGGGCTACCCCGATGGACTCTCTCACCCAGATGAAAACATCACCCGAGCAGAGTTTGCAGCCCTTGTAGCAAGAACAATGGAGCTGCCAGAGCCGAGTGAAAGTGAAGTCACCATTCACTTTACTGATATAGCCGGTCACTGGTCGGAAAAGGATGTGGAAGCCCTTATCATTGCGGGAGTCATTCAAAATGCTGACTTTGAATCCAAGTTTCTGCCCGATCAGCCCATCACTCGCATGGAGATGATTCGTATGCTGGTACGCGCCATTGGCAAGGGCGAGCACGACAGTTTCTGTCCATGTGACATCGGGTTTTTAGATGAGAGCCAGCTTACAGAGGGGCAAAAGGCCTATATCTGTACTGGTAAGCACTATCATATTATCAGCGGATATCCCGATGGTACAGTTCGTCCCGACAGCGATGCCACCCGAGGCGAAGCCTTTGAAATGCTGGTGGATGCAGAAAAAGCCAAGGAACAGATAAAAAAGGAAGAAACGGAAAAACCGCCTGTTACAAAGCCAGAGGATAAGCCCTCCGGTGGTGGCGGTGGATCTTCCTATGTTCCGGCACCACAGTTTTCCTTTACGCTACCCAAAACCTCCTACACCTCCGATGAAATCGAAATCAAGCCCACCACTCGCTATGTCAGCGATGTGACATGGTCAGCACTAAAAAACGGACTGCCGGTGGAACTTTCAGATATTATCAAAGGTGAGCTAATCGCAACCGGTGGCAAGGTAAAATTTGTACAGCCCGGAAGTATCACCCTCATTGCCACAGCAAGAAACAGCCGTGGCGTGACGGTGACTCAGGAACAGACGGTCAGCATTTATCCTGTGGTAGTTGCTGATTTTATCCTGCCCGGCACCGCTCACACTGACACTGCCATTGCCGTGGAGCTAAAAATCGAGAACCTTGGTGGCAATGCCGTCACTTGGTCACTGGAGCGTGACGGCAAGGAAGTTACTCTTGCGGATGCCTTGAACGGTGAGTTGACCGCAGATGGTGGTACGGTATTGTTCAAGGAAAAAGGAAGTTACACATTGACAGCCTCCATTACAGACGAGCTTGGCAAAATCATTACTGCCACTGATTCCATCACCATCTACCCTGTGGCAGAGGTAACCCTCTCACTCCCTGCTGTTTTCCATACCGACAAAACCGTCACTCTCAAAACAGAAACAAAAGAAGCAGACAAATTGGAGCTGAACTATATCCTTACGAAAAACGGCGAGCCTGTGGAAATCAACGCAATTATTGAAGGTAAGCTTGCTGACGGTGCAATCCGTTTCAAAGAAAAGGGTGCCTATGCTTTAACGGCCTTTATCACCGATACCACAGGCAGAGTGTTTGCTGACACCGCAAATATTACGGTATATCCTGTGGGTTCAGCTGGATTCTATCTTCCTGAAATCTTCCACACTGACAAAACCGTTAAAGTGGAAGCAGTGTTCGGGGAAATTGGAAGCCGCAAGGCTAACTGGTCGCTGACCCGTAACGGAAATGCGGTCGGCCTCTCCGATGCAGCAAAAGGCACGCTTACCAATACCGGTGGCGAACTGCAATTCAAGGAAAAAGGCAACTATCGGCTTATGGCAGAGTTTACCGATGACGGTGGCAGAAGCTATCGCTATGAGCAGAGCTTCAAGGTATATCCTGTGCCAGACATCAGCTACAGCCTGCCTAAGTACGCCCATACCGACAGCAATATTGCAGTGAAAACAGAAACCAACCACTTGGATGATCTCACCATCGAATGGCTGGCGGACAACACCTACGGTTTCCAAGACTGGCCGACCTATGTAGACGGAAAACTCACCAATGACGGCGGTACTATCCGCTTCAAACGAGCTGGTATTTATGAACTGGTAGCAAGAGTTACTGATGAAACAGGGCGGGTATTCCTGTTTGAAAGCGGCGGTAAATGCGAGGTGTTGCCGGTGCTGACCATTGGCTTTGAACTGCCTGAGCTTGCCTACACCGATACCACCATTGATCTGCGTACTCATGGCAATAACAATGTGCTTCCTGTGGAATGGGTAGTGAGTAAGGACAGCAAGAACATCTCGCTGACCGAAGCCTTCAACGGAAGCCTTAACGCACAGGGTGGAAAAACCATCTTTAAAAGTCATGGCAAATATATTCTCACCGCCACCATGACCGACTACCTAAAGCGCAGCTATTCCCACAGCGAAACGGTGATCATTCTGCCTGTGGTGCAATATGCATTCACCATGCCCAAGACCATCCATTATGGCACAGAGTTCACTGTTGCTGCAGAGAATCAGCATCTTGGGAACAGCACTGTAGTGTGGAGTCTGACAAAGGATGGCACACCGGCTCAGTTCCAAGGCACACTTGGCAATAGTGGTGGAAGCATCTCCATTCGTGATACAGGCAACTTTATGCTGACTGCAACCATTACCGATAGTGCAGGCAGAATCACCACCCATTCCGAAAGCGTCACGGTCACCAACACCGCCCCGAACCAGCCAACAGTGACCGCAACTCCCACCCGAACCGCAGAGGATGGCAAATTCCTTGTAAACATCACCGTCAGTGCAGATGATTCCGATGGGGATGCGGTGACATTGGAGTATGAGGGCACTACAGCCGACAGCTACTATACTCCGGGTACGCACACCATCCGTGTCAGGGCAAAGGATATCGCCGGAGCTTATTCACCGTGGACCGATAAAACCTTCACTGTGACCAATGCGACTCCTTCCGTTACCCTGACAGCCGAACCAACCCGCACGGTCAAAGACGGCAAATTCCTTGTCAATATCAGTGCCCAGGCATCCGATGCGGACGGCGATGCAACCACGCTGGAATGGGAAAACAAGGTGGCTGACAATTACTACACCGTAGGTACCCATACCGTGCGTGTTCGTGCAAAAGACATTGCCGGAGCGTACTCTGCATGGGTAGAAAAAAGCTTTACCATCGTAAGCTCCGCACCCACAGTAACGCTGACGGCAACTCCCACCCGAACTGCGAAAGATGGCAAATTCCTTGTAAATATCTCTGCTACAGCAACCGACGCGGATGGAGATACCACCACGCTGGAATGGGAGAACAAAGCGGTGGATAACTACTACGCCGTAGGCACTCACACCGTCCGTGTCCGTGCAAAGGACAGCACAGGTTTATATTCGGCTTGGGAATCCAAGACCTTTACCCTCGCAAATTCCGCACCAACAACGCCGATCATGACCAGAACACCAAGTGGTAACAGTGTAGCACCGGGAACGCCGGTCACCATTAAGGCAACCAGCTCCGACCCGGACGGTGATTCTGTCACCCTCGTTTGGGAGGGCAGGAACTCTGAAACACAGGCCTATCCACTGGGCAGGAATCTGGTGCGTGTCAAAGCAGTAGATTCCACAGGCGCTGAATCTCCGTGGGTAGCCATCGTTTTCTTTGTGGCTGACAGCAACGGCGGTGGTGGCATGACACTCACCGGTCCAGATTCGGTCATTTTGGAAAACGGTCTGGAGGGTGCAACTATTACCGAGTACACCTTCACCGTGCCGCCTGTTTCTGGGCACAGCGGAAGTGACTACGGCAGAGTGCGTGGTTACAACAAGCTGACTGGACAGTGGGATCAGCTGGACTACGGCACCACTTCAAACGGCATCACATTCAGCCGCACCCTCGGTGCAGGCGTCTACACAAAGCTGGAGTTTTACTACTATACCAACCACAGCTGTATGTACAACAAGAGCAACATCACCTATTCGGTCAATTACCACTTTGAGTAATACAAATTGTTTACTTCAAAATCATAAATATAAAGGAGATTATCGCTATGAAAAAGTTCGTAAGCAACATGAAGAAAAAGATTGCCCACATCACAAACTGTGCCATCGTCGGCATTCAGTCCTTGGTTGCAAAGGTACAGTTTTTTAGAAAGCGTAGCCGAACCGTACTTTCCAGCAATCATGCAGAGGGTTACATCGATACTGCCGTGAAAATTTTGATTGCAGTTGTACTCGGCGCTCTGCTTCTTGCAGGGCTCTACGCTTTGCTGGAGAGTACCGTACTTCCAACCTTGACTCAGCGCATTAAGGAAATGTTCAACTATGCAGGCTAACACCAACCTTCAGGCGGTGCTGTTTTCTTGTCTGCTGGTCGTTTCCGCTGTATGGGATATCCGAAAGCGAATGATCCCCGACAGCATCTGCATCCTAATTTTTCTGACAGGGCTGATTGATTTCAGCCCTGTCAATCTATTTGGGGCACTGTTTTCATTGCCCTTTTTCCTGATTGCACTCATTGACGAGAAACAAGTGGGCGGCGGGGATGTAAAATTCCTCGCCGCCACTTGCTCGGTGCTTGGTGTAAATGCCTCTATTTGGGGATTTGCTTTTGCTGTTCCGTTACCTGTAGGAATCTGCATTTTTAGGGCGTTGCAAAACATTATCCACCGCCAAAAGCAGCCGTGGAGGGTGCGCATTGCAGTTCCTCTTATTCCAATTCTAACAATGGGTTTACTACCCGCATATTTTTTGAAGGTTGGAGGTTTTATTCTATGAAAAAAATTCGCATAAATAAAAAAAGTCTGTTCATTGCCGTTTGCATTGCCATTCCTGGCACCATTGCCGCCGTGCTTCTGCCAAGAGCAATCAAAACTGCAAAACGTGGCAAATACGCTTGTATATAGAAAAGGAGGTAATCGTCCGTGAATTTACTCAAAAACAGAACCGCCATTGGCGTTATCTGCATTCTTTTGTCCCTGCTGATTTGTTTCGGGGTGACACCGCTTTTCAACAAATCGGTCAGTCAGAAAACCGAAATTGTCCGAGTGGCTAAGGAAATCAAGGTGGGAGATGAAATCACCAAGGACATGGTACAGATCGCCGAGGTTGGCGGATACGGCCTGCCCGAGAATGTTATCCGCCAGACCGACACCGTCATCGGAAAGTACGCATCTGCTGACCTTTCCATCGGTGACTATATCCTAAATACTAAGCTCTCTGATACCCCTTCCGCCGAAAACGCCTATTTGTATAACCTTGACGGCACTAAGCAGGCAATGTCTGTGACGATCAAGAGCTTTGCAAACGGTCTTTCCGGTAAACTGCAGAGCGGTGATATAGTATCAATCATTGCCGCAGATTATAAAAAGCAGGGTGCAACCATAATTCCTGCCGAGCTGAAATATGTGGAAGTCATCAGCGTGACTACCTCCTCCGGCTATGATGCTAACACAGGAGAAGTCAAGTCCGAAAATGACGAGCGTGAGTTGCCCTCTACGGTAACCCTGCTGGTTTCCCCCGAGCAGAGCAAGGTACTGGCAGAACTCGAGGCAGATGGTAAGCTTCACCTGTCCCTTGTGTATCGAGGCACTCCTACCAACACCGCAAGGTTTATTACTGCCCAAGAGAAAATTAACGAAGCCCTCTATCCTACAGAACAAGAGGATTCCACACAGAAACAGGCTCCTGCCACGGAGGGAGCCACTCCCGAGCAACCTGCCGAAAGTGGGGTGCAGTGATGAACTTTAAGAAGAAAAGTATCTTTTCTCGAACTGTACCCACGGAGGATGTGGTACAGGAGGAAGCGATAACCAGTGGTATCCTCGCTGTTTGGGGCAGCCCCGGTAGCGGAAAAACTGTAACCGCTGTGAAAATTGCAAAGCACATTGCGGGGAAAAAGAAGAATGTGGTACTGCTCCTTTGCGATATGACCGCACCCATGCTACCCTGTATCTGTGCGCCCTCGGAACTTGAAACCGAGCATTCGCTGGGCAGTATTCTTGCCTCCACCCATGTCACCGAGCCGCTAATTAAGCACAATCTTGTGACACTAAAAAAGAATAGCTATCTCACGATTTTGGGCATGAAGAAAGGTGAAAATGAATACACCTATCCGCCTTACTCCGAGGTGCAGGCCAAGGAGCTGCTTCACGAGCTGCGTGAGGTAGCTCCCTTTATCGTTGTGGACTGTGGAAGCTATATCGCCAACGACATCCTATCGGCGGTGGCACTCATGGAGGCCGACAGCGTTTTGCGTCTTGTCAATGCGGATCTCAAATCCATCAGTTATCTGTCCAGCCAGATTCAACTGCTACGTGATACCAAATGGGATGCGGATAAGCAGTACAAGGTGGCGGCTAATGTGAAGCCACAGCAGGCCGGGGAGCAGATCGGGCAGGCACTGGGTTCGGTGGCATTTACGCTGACCCACTCACAGGAGCTGGAAGAACAGTATCTTGCGGGAACGCTTTTGACAGATTTGTCCCTCAAGGACAGCCGCCAGTTTAGAAACCCAACCCCAAGCGAGGACTTAAATGTTGGAGTGATGTGGTTGTTAGGGAACTTTTGAAAAACGAAGCCTACATCGGAAACATTGTTCAGATGAGGAAAGGTACTATTTCCTACAAAAACAGAACTCAAGTCAATCGCCCCGAAGAAGAATGGGTCAGAGCAGTTGGGACACATGAGCCGATTATATCCATGGAACTTTGGGAAACCGCTTGCAAGTTAGCTAATCGAGGAACTGTTGGAAAAAGCAATAAAGAGGGCGAAATCAGTCTGTTCTCCGGTCTGCTGAAATGCGGTGATTGTGGTAGGAGCATGAAGTTCGTAAGGGATAGCAACACTCGAAAAGACGGACACAAGAATAACCATCATGCATATATCTGCTGTGGATACTCACAAGGTGGTAAAGCCATATGCAGTCCCCACAGGACACTTGAGAGTATCTTCTCTGACTTAATCCTCGGTGATATTCGAGAAAAGGCACGGCTGATTACCCTTGACGAGGATGCAGTAATTGCTGAAATTAAAAGCAAAAAGCAAGCCGATACTACCTCTGAACAGAAAGCTTCTGAAAAAAAATTACAATCTCTTCGACACCGATTATCTGAGTTGGAGCGTCTCATCTCCAAGCTGTATGAGGAAATGGTGCTTGGTGATATCCCTCGTGAAATGGTCTTGGATATGATGGATAAATACAAAAAAGAACAACAGGAAAAGTCAATACTGGCGGCACAGCTTGCCGAACAATTAACCCACTCACAGGAAGTCGATAATGACATCCGTGAGTGGGTTTCTCTTATCCGTAAATGTATGAGAGTGAAAGAACTTGACCGAGAACTGCTGATAAAGCTTGTGGACAAGATAATAGTCGGACAGAAAACGGTGGTAAATGGCGTGGAACGGCAAGAAATCACCATCGTCTACAACCTTGTGGGAAAGATTGATTGACCGTCCTTTTGCAAGGATACTCTGGCAGGTACTTGGGATGTAGTATCAAGAGCCGCAGTGCCCAAATAAGGCACAGCGGTTCCAAATGGAAACGGGCGATTGGGGCCCACTAAATTATGACAATCTTGCAAACTCCTGCGTCCCGCGACCGGTGTTAACTCTGACGATCTGGTAGCTTCCGCCGTCGATTGCTTTGACACAAAGCTCACTAGCCCTTGAAAGGTACTTTTGCCGGAAACTCCGTCGCTGGGAGCGTAATACTGCTGGGTGGCTGTGGTAATGTCATATTTGGGGGGCACTCCAAAGTCCCCTCAGCAGCTCCATAAAAGAAACGACAAGAAAGTTGTCGTTTCTTTTATATCTTTCTTTCTCAACTATTAGTTGACCTTTCCAGATAAGAGAAGCATAGGTTTAACTTTACGAAAATTGATATGGAAAGAGTTGTATGTTATAATGCAGATAAATACTATTATATATAATCTCGGGTTAATTCACTTAGGCGTTATAACATAAAATTAAAACTGAGTAGACTAACAAAGCCAGAAGAGCAAACGGTGGAAGATTTGAACAGTTTGTTTATTTTTTGGTTTTGGGTTTCTCATGCATGCTTAAGAATTCACTAAGTGCTACGCAACCAGCAGTACATTGATCGAACGTGGACTTGTAGAAATTTAGATTTCAGCGTTAATGATGGCCGAGTGCCAATATATTCCGCTATATGCGCTTTTGTGTTTGGTTAAATGCACGCATACTTTGGACATGCTGGAATTGAAGGTTAATTGTGGGTTCAACAATCTTTGCAGACTTGGTAATCAGGTATAAAGGAGAACGGTTTTATAATGAACGAAAAAATTCTGATTGTAGATGATGAAAAAGATATTGCCGATTTACTTGAAGTTTATTTACAGAACGATGGTTTTAAAGTATATAAATTCTATGACAGCACAAGTGCTTTGAAATGTATAGAACAGACGGAGCTTGATTTGGCTATTCTAGACGTCATGCTGCCAAACATTGACGGTTTCAAGCTGTGCAGCATAATCAGGGAAAAGTACTTTTATCCCATCATTATGCTTACAGCTAAAGTCGAAGACATAGATAAAATTAATGGTCTTACCATAGGCGCGGATGATTATATCACAAAGCCGTTTAATCCCATCGAGGTTATGGCAAGAGTAAAAACACAGCTTCGCAGGTATGTGCGATATAACCAGCATTCTATTAAAAAAGATGAGCCCAAAGATGCGACCGAGTATGATATTAGAGGACTCATAATTAACAAAGCAAATCACACCTGTATTTTATATGGTGAACCCTTGACGCTGACTCCCATTGAATTTTCAATTCTTTGGTATCTTTTGGAGCATCAAGGAAACGTCGTGCCGTCAGAAGAGTTATTTAAAGCTGTGTGGGGAGAAAAATTCTTGGACAATAACAATACTGTTATGGCACATATCGGCAGACTACGCGAAAAACTGCATGATAATGCTAAAAAGCCAAAATTCATAAAGACGGTATGGGGAGTTGGTTATAAAGTTGAATAAAAAATCTATGAAAAAACTTTTATTGCAGCGCATGGTAATTCGATTCCTACTTGCAGTTGTCATTAGTTTAGGTATTATCGTCGGAGGTTCTTTTCTTGGTTATTTGCTTTGCAGCTTAATTCCAATAATTGGAAATATTAAAGCCTTGATTTGGATTGGAGACCGCATCCTATTTGTGGGAACTGCTGTTTTTCTATTCAGTATTTTTATTATTCTTCTGGTTCAATGGAAACAGCTTATTTCATATTTGGCAGAAATTTCTAGTGTAATAGAGACAATAGGCGAACAGGAATATGTGGATATCAAGCTTTCCCCAGTTTTAAGAGAAACACAGGATTCCATTGTGAATGTCAGTAATAAAATAAAGTTCAGCGCAATTGCCACCCGCGAGGCAGAACAGCGGAAGAATGATTTGGTCGTTTATCTTGCCCACGATTTAAAAACGCCCATTTCTTCCATTATCGGATATTTAACACTGCTTCGAGATGAAAAACAGATTTCACAGGAACTTCAAAACCGATATATACAAACAGCACTAAACAATTCTGAAAAATTGGATGACCTCATTAATGAGTTTTTTGAAATAACTCGGTTTAATTTATCTCATATCACTTTGGAATACAGCAATATCAGTCTGACCCGTCTGATGGAGCAACTAGTGTTTGATTTTCAGCCGATGCTCACTGAAAAAGAACTATCTTGTCGTTTGGACATTCCCGATAATTTGATGTTACACTGTGACGCGGATAAAATCCAGCGGGTTTTTGAAAATCTACTTTACAATGCCGTTAATTATAGTTTTGAAAACAGTGAGATTTATATCACTATTTCTATTTCAGAAAATTCCGTTATTCTAAGTTTTGAAAACAGTGGCAATACCATTCCAATGGAAAAGTTGGAACGGATTTTTGAGCAATTTTATCGGTTGGACTCATCCCGTTCTTCTCGTACAGGCGGTTCCGGGCTTGGACTTGCAATCGCAAAAGAAATTGTAGAATTACATCACGGTACTATTACTGCATCAAGCTATGATCAAAAAGTTAATTTTACGGTCACGCTCCCGTTGTCGTAGGAAAGTCGTAAGAATTTCTGTATGAAAAAATCAGTTTTTTGTAAAATATCGCGAATAAATAGCGCCCTTGCTTTTGGTATGATATTCATACAAAGCAAGGGCGCTTTGCTTTGCCAATACAGATACGGAGGAAAAACTGATGTCAATTTTGGAAGTCAAGAATCTTAAAAAAATATATAAAACTCGTTCCAATGGGAACCAAGTAGAGGCGCTGTCAAACATTTCTCTTTCTGTTTCTAAGGGCGAGTTTGTTGCCATTATGGGAGAATCCGGCTCGGGCAAGACAACTTTACTAAATATTTTGGCATCCTTAGATATCCCAACAGAGGGTGCAGTTTTACTGAACGGAAAAAGCTATTCGGAAATAAAAGAAGATGAAATATCTTCTTTTAGAAGAGACCATCTTGGCTTTGTGTTTCAGGATTTTAACCTGTTGGATAATTTTAACCTTAAAGACAATATTTTATTGCCGCTGGTTTTGGCTGACTGCCCTATAAAAGAAATGAATAAAAGACTTCAACCGTTGGTAGAGAAGCTTGGAATTGAGCAGTTAACTAAAAAATACCCCTATGAGGTTTCAGGCGGACAAAAGCAAAGAGCTGCTGTCGCGAGAGCACTGATAACATGCCTGCATGGGCTGCTCCATCTGTACCAAGAAATATCCCGCGCTGTTTGAAATGCAAGGCAAAAAAGCTGCTGTCAAAACGTATGAGCAAAAGTCGCTTGCTTTGGAAAATCTCCAAAGCACCATAGATGCCTGTCCGGTTCATGCAATTGAATATTTTGAAGAATAAATGCAGGGGGCTGTATCACAACACAACGTGATGCAGCCCCCTTATTGCCGTCAATGACAGACAGGGTGGTTTTAACAACTACCCTATGCAATGTGTATAAATCTACTTTATCAGTTTGAGCCAAATCTCCATACTTGTGGTTTCAGAGGAATGGCTTGCATATTGCTCCGCACAAAATGCCTCTGTCTGCAGTTTATGATTTGGCAACCATGTGTTGTAGATATACTGCTGTGCTTTGTAAAGAGCATCCATGATAAGAACCTCGAAGTTTTCAGCTTCAAGGGAACAAACGATATACTCTCCTGGTGGTAGTTCCCAGTTCATAAATCGTTTGGAACTTCCCTAAGACTGGACTTTGCGTCTACAATATTACGCCCTAAATACCTAAGCAAAGCAAGAGGCAGCCTGTAGTAAAAAATAGTATTTTCACAATATTCTACCCTACCTCATACAATACGGCCCTAATTTTATATACAATATACACGCAAAGTGGTACGCTGTATATATCAGATTATTAAATTCTATAGGATACAGTTTTCACCTTTATAATATAATTTGGATAATCAGTGAATGGAGAAAGTGAAAATGCTACATGTCGATCATAAAAGCCAACAACCAATTTATCAGCAGATTTATGAACAAATAAAACGTGATATTCTTATGGGAAATTTACCTATCGGTATGCGAATAACATCTACGAGGGCATTAGCAAAAGAATTGCAAATTGGACGAAATACAGTCGAAAATGCCTATGCCCAATTAGTATTGGAAGGGTATCTTACAAACGTGGCAAGCTCTGGCTATGTGGTTAACAACCTGCAATTTAACCTTAACCAGAAAACAGGGGAAAAAACCACCACGAATAAAGAAACGGCTGTTACTTCCAATCGTAGAATTGAACCTGTTCGGTATAATTTTCAATATGGAAACCTTGATGCTGCAAGCTTTCCTAATAAGCTCTGGAGAAAGTATTTGACTGATATATTGGATAGCGGCGAAACTCAAGATGTTCACAGTTACGGCGACGTGAAAGGTGACATTGAGTTGCGGATTCAACTGAAAGAATACTTGTATCGTAACCGCGGTGTCAATTGTAAACCGGAACAGATCGTGATATGTAGTGGTACACAATCCGCTCTTGAAATCATGATAAAGATATTTCCTTATACGAAAAAACAAGTCGCCATGGAGGAACCATGCTATAATGGCGCCAGCGTTATTTTTCGCAGTAATGGATTTGAAATTTTACCGATACCTGTTTATGAGGATGGGATTGGAATAAACGAACTTTCCTCATCATCCGCAAGAATGGTTCATATTGCGCCATCCCATCAGTTTCCAATGGGCGTTGTTATGCCGATTCATAAGCGAATCAAACTATTGAACTGGGCGCAAGAACATGACAGTATTATCATTGAAGATGACTATGATAGCGAATTCCGTTATCATGGGCGGCCAATTCCTGCACTTCAATCTATTGATGAACATGAACGTGTAATTTACGTTGGCACATTCTCCAAGGCTCTTTCTCCCGGACTTCGTATGGCATATATCATATTGCCGAAATGGTTACTGCCGAAATATCAAGAAAGATTTATTGGACACCAATGTACTGTTCCGTTAATAGAACAGAAAATTATGGCCCGATTTATGGCGGATGGATATTGGGAAAAGCATATACGGAAAATTTGTCTATCCCAAAAGAAGAAACATGATATTCTGATTAATGCAATCAAAGACAATATTGGGGATAAGGTGCGAATTCACGGACACCAAGCTGGATTGCATATTCTTCTGGAATTTTTGAATGGGCAGAAGGAAGAGGAACTTGTCCAAAAAGCACTTGAACATAAAGTGAAAGTATGTCCTGTAACCCCCTTTTGGCTAAATAAGCAGAATTATAAGAAGAATTTTCTTGTTTTGGGATATGGCATGATGGCAGAGGAAGATATACCTGAAGCTGTAAAGGCTTTATCTCAAGCATGGTTTAGCTAGATAAGCTGTATCCTATAAAATTATCAAAACCGGCTCTTATCAAGGAGACGGTTTTGTAGTATAGTGAAATGAAAACTAAAGGTATAAATAGGAGGCTGTAATATTATGCAACATCGAATGAAAACGCACCGTCTTACTGAACAACAAATGAATCAACTACTTGAGCGAGTACAAACTGGAATTTTTGCGACTCTTAACTCTGATGGCACACCATATATCACCCCAATGCACTTTGTTTATTATAATAATGCAATTTTTGCACATGGGTTGCCAAAGGGTAAAAAACTTGACAATATTGCCCATGACTCACGAATAGGATTTTCTGTTTATGAAATGGATAAGTTACTTCTCGATCCTGATGGAAATCCATGTGATACAAATACAAAATATGAAAGTGTCATTATTTCCGGTACTGCCAAACTTGTTGATGATATTGATGAAAAAGGAAATATACTGAAAAAAATCGTGGAAAAATACACACCTCATTTAGCAAGTAAGGAACTCCCAATTAATATGGTTAAAGGTACGGCAGTAATACAAATTGATATAACAGAAATGACCGGAAAATACTATTCGTAGCAACCAGATACCACAGCTGATGCGATCCAAACTATCATCTTTATGCAGGATTGACTGGACTATATTGGGTCTATAACGAACTGAGAGCCGTTGCATCTTTATTATGATGCAACGGCTCTATTTCGAGATTAGTCAAATTCTATTGGGCAGGATCAAGAAGTGTGTACAGGGGTAAATGCTCATTATCTCACTGCTAAACTGGATTTGTGAGTTATCAGTCTATCAATCAGCCCATATAAACCACACCACCATGATAGCAATAATAGGTTCTTGCTGACAAAGCGATAAGCCTATCAAGCGATTTCTGAGCATCTGCTAAATTAAGTGCAAATTGAGGGTTTGCGACAGCCAGTTGTCCATGCTCTACAACGGCTGCATCCCCTGTAACAACGGCTCGCATTTTCGGAAAATACAGTGAAATATGCCCAGGTGTGTGCCCGTATGTACGCACGACTTCACATCCTCCATTCCAAGGCATCCATTGACCTGGCGTGATAATGATGTCTACCGGAACTGATTTTACTGCTAGTAGCCTATCGTAAAATCGTCTTCCCCATTCCTGCTGTTCCAATGGCAATGTTTTTTGGAGTTCTTCCGCCTGCTCAAGCCTTAAAGACTTTTTTTCTCCTGAAATATATGGAGCTTCCTCAGCACTAGCCATCACTTGTATTTGTGGATATTTTTCCACTAACTCGCTCAAAGCACCCATATGGTCATTATCATGATGTGTGATGAGAACCTTTGTCAAAATATCCGGCTGCAGGCCACACTTTAGCATTGAATGCTCAATCTTAGGTAAGAATCCGGGGTAACCGCAGTCTATCAAAATAACTTCATCTTCATTGAGCAAAATGGTAGGGGAAATGGTTTGTTCCGATTCCCCGTATCGAAAAGTAACATCCAATGAAATAATTTTTTCCATCTCAAATTTCCTCCGCTAAATTCTTGTTTATCTACGTATTATATAAATTCGCTCTACAAGCGTTATTTCCATCAACTACCGTTTTGCAAAAAATTTGCGCGGTAGTATTTTTTTAATTTTACCATAGCAAAGAGTTTGCTTCAACTTCCAAAATATGAACAATAAAAAGGAGCTGAACAATATGAAAACTAAAATCCGCTCACCTTCCTTATGCAAGGATTGACTGGTCTGTGCTTGGGTTGTAGTGAAATACGGCACAGGATAGACTTTGTGTAATCCTGTGCCGTTAATATGTCTTGCTTATGTCATATTATGTTCGTATAATGGATATAGGGGTGACAATATGCAGATCAACAGACTATTCGAAATGATATATCTATTGTTAAATAAAGAAAGCATCACTGCCGGGGAGCTTGCGCAACATTTTGAGGTGTCACCACGCACGATTTATCGTGATGTGGAGCTGCTATCCTCCGCTGGTATTCCAATTTATATGACCAAAGGCAAAGGTGGCGGTATTTCGTTGCTCTCTGACTTTGTGCTTAATAAAGCCGTGCTTACAGATAGCGAGAAATCAGATATACTCTCTGCGCTGCACGCTGTGGAGGCAGTCAGCTTAGAGCAAGCCAACAGCGCAGTGCAAAAGCTATCCTCGCTGTTTGGAAACACAAATACCGATTGGGTTGAAGTCGATTTCTCAGGGTGGGCAAATGCCGATGAGGAAGCTGGGCTGTTCAGTACACTAAAAGCCGCCATTATAGGAAAGAAAAGAGTAGCGTTTCAATATCATAGCAGCGAGGGGAGTATGCGACGCACCGTAGAGCCAATGAAGCTCTGCTTTAAGGGGCAGAGCTGGTATCTTTATGCCTATTGCACAGTGCGTAGGGATTATCGTTTTTTTAAGTTGCGGCGCATGAAGGAGTTGGAGCTATTAAGCGAACACTTTGAATGTCCAACTCTTGCAAAGATATTTGATGGCGAAACTGCGTTTCAAGATGATTTCGTAACCATTACGCTAAAACTGTCAATGGAAATGGCTTATCGGGTATACGATGAGTTTTCGCAATATGAGGTCCTTTCGGACGGTAGCTTTCTTGCCAAGCTCACCATGCCCAGGGGCGATTGGGTCTATCATTACCTTGCGACCTTTGGCGAACATTGTGAGATTTTAGAGCCGAATGATATTCGTTTGCAAGTGAGGGACAAACTGCAAAAAACGCTGGCACAATATTTTTAATATGACACGCTGTTGTCATCCTATCTTTGCTATGATAATACTATCAAAGATAAGGAGGTTCATAAAATGAATTACGAAGTTGTGAATTTAGAGGCAAAAATCGTTGTCGGGGTAAGCACAATTACAGGAAACAGCGACCCTGAAATGGGGAAAATCATTGGTAGCCTTTGGGAAAAACTATATCAAGGCGGCATCAATTCTGATATCAAGAACAAAGTAAACAGGTACGCCATTGGGCTTTATTCCGATTATACGGCTGACCAATACTGCGTTACGGCAGGCAACGAGGTTTCTAAGGCAGAAAATGCTGACTTAACCATAAAAACAATTCCTGCCGGTAAATACGCAAAATTCTCGGTGCATGGGCAAATGGAAAAAGCTGTTGCAGATGCATGGGGAGAAATTTGGCAGATGGATTTAGACAGAAGCTTTACCGGCGATTTTGAAGAATATCTAAATTGTAATTTTGAAAACTGCGATATTGATATTTACGTTGCCTTGAACTAATGGAGAAGCAATATCGCTAATAGGAGGAAGTAAAATAGCCTCTTCTCAAGATTATGTAGAATATGTCTGCGATCAGATGCGTGGTGCAGGCACAATTTTCTACAAAAAGATGTTTGGCGAGTATATGATCTACTGCGAAGGAAAAGCACTGGGGTTGATTTGTGATAATCAGGTGTTTATCAAGCCCACATCTGCCGGAGATAAGCAGTTGCAGGACGCACAGCGCTTGCCTCCACACAATGGAGCAAAACCACATATCGTGTTAGAGGATCTTGACAACAAAGAGTTTTTGGTTTGGTTTATTTCATCTACTTGTGAGGAACTACCACTGCCAAAGCCTAAGAAGAAAAAGGAGCAGAGATAACAAATGGATTATAAAATAGAATTTGAGCGCATGATGGAGGCGCAAACAGCGATTGCGCTGGCAACGGCGACGGACGGCATTCCCAATGTCCGCGTAGTCAACTTTTATTATGAAGCCGAGCTGAAAACATTGTATTTTTCCAGCTTTGCCGATAACCAAAAGGTTGCGGAGCTTGAAAAAAATCTCCACGTTGCATTTACAACGATTACGACAAATGGAGAAGAACACGTTCGGGTCAAGAATGGTATTGTTAGAAAAAGTTCTATTTCGGTTGAAGCAATCAAGGAAAAGTTTCTGACCAAGATGCCGGAATACATTATGAGTATCCCTGATGTACTTCCTGCGCTTATCCTGTTCGAAATTACCTTTGACCATGCGGATGTGGTGATAGATTTTGAACACATGGAAACCATTGCAGTATAATTCAAACAGCCCTGCTGAAAACAAATCAGCAGGGTTTGTTTTTTTAGAATAAAAAGGTCACAGCCCTTACGCAAGTATTGACTGGCAGATACCTGGGATGTAGGAAAATTAATATTGGAGGCAGTATGAACTTTTTTGAACAAAATTTAAAGAAATGCACCGAAATCTATGACAACGCAAAGTTTGTCGGCCGCTCTGCATATATCCCTTTGGGTGAAAACAACAGGCTTATCAATTAGTCGGAATTGACTGCACGCCCAGCAGCCAAAGTGTCGAGTTTTCTAATACCGAAACGGTCGCTTTGGGGAAAGCCATTGGCAGCGTGGATGAAAATGTAATAAAAAAAGCGCAGATCCGCCGCACGATTGAGGCACATCTGGATAAAGAGCTCAGGTACACCGCTAAGGGTATCAAGGTGTTATCCTTGTTCTTTATTGATGAGGTTAAGAAGTACCGCACCACTGATGGAGAAAAAGGCATCTATGCGCAGATGTTTGAGCAGTGCTATCAGGAACTTTTGAACCTGCCTAAATATGCAGAGCTGAAAAATCAGTTCCCCGCCAATGTGACAGCGGTTCACAACGGTTATTTTTCACAGGATAAAAAAGGCACCTTCAAAGATACAAGGGGCGATACCATTGCTGACAATGATACCTACAACACCATTATGAAAGAGAAGGAATGGTTGCTCAGCTTTGATTGTCCCCTCCGCTTTATTTGGTCGCATTCAGCTCTCAAAGAGGGTTGGGATAACCCCAATGTCTTTCAGGTATGCACGCTGATTGAGCAAAAATCCACCTTTACCTGCCGCCAAAAGGTAGGCCGTGGTCTGCGCCTTTGTGTTAATCAAAACGGCGAACGTATAGAGGATAAAAATATCAATGTCCTGCACGTTATGGCAAACGAGAGCTTTGCGGAGTTCGCAGAAACCTTGCAGCGTGAAATTGAATCGGAAACCGGCGTGAAGTTTGGTGTTTTGCAGCTTAGTCTTTTCAGCGGCATGACCTATGAAGAAAAAATGGTACAGGAAAAAACGGTGGATGCACAGGATGCAAAGCTTGTGGTGGATTACATGATCAGCCATGGATATCTGACCGAAGATGGCAAACCTACTGAATCGGCCAAGGCTGCAGTCGTGGAACAGACCGCCCCGCTTCCTCCCCAAATGGAAACAGCAAAGGAAAGTATTGCACTGGCAATACAGACAGGTGCAGCGGTCAAGGCAGACGATATCATTGGACAAGCCTATACTGAAACCATTATAGTAGAAAAAACGGTGAGCTACGAAGAAGCCGCCGAGCTAATGGAACACTTTGAGAAAAAAGACTACATCACAAAAAGCGGTAAAATCAAGGACACCATGAAAAACGCCCTGCTCAACGGCAACTTGGATTTGCCTAAAAAGTTTGAAGCGGCTCGCAGTCGCTTTGAAAACATCATCACCCGTGCCGACCAGCGTCCGCCTCTGAGGGATGCCTCTCGTGAGGTAACGGTTAGACTGAATAAGCAGGTGTTGATTTCGCCGGAGTTTCGTGGTCTGTGGGATAGAATCAAGCAGAAAACAGCTTACCGTGTGCAGATTGATACCGAAAAGCTGGTGGAGTGGAGTGTTAAGGACTTGCAGGCAATGCCGCCAATCCCAAAAGTTCGACTGATTACACAAACAGCGGATATCAATATTGAGAATGCAGGTGTAACCCACTTTGAGCGTGGGATGAGAGTAACCGATTTGGAAGCCACCTATGAAACACTGCCACACATCATCAGTATCATTAGTGAGGAAACGCTGATAAAGCGAGCGACTGTTCGCCGTATTCTTATGGAAAGCGGCAGATCCGCTGATTTTCTCCATAACCCACAGGCGTTTCTGGAACAGGCACTTACAATAATCCGCCGAAATCGTCATGAGCTTGCCATTGATGGAATTAAGTATGTCAAGCTGGATGGGCAAGAGTATTTCGCCATGTACAGCCAGTTTGAAATGGCAGCAAGGAGGCTTAAAAAATGATACCAAAGGACTTTCAACAGGCCACCGCTGACCGCATTTTAACTGTATTTCGTAGTGGGCAGAATAGAATTCTGCTCGCCGATGAGGTTGGTCTTGGGAAAACAATCATTGCCAGCGATGTGATACGGCAGGTGGCTGAATGGCATAAAAACGAGAAACAGGATGACCACTTTAAGGTGATTTATGTTTGTTCCAACATCAACATTGCTAATCAAAATGCACGAAAACTGGGGATTGCTGACTTGATGAACGTTTCTGAGAGCAGGCTTTCCATGCAGCACCTGAAAATCTATCAAAACAGAAACTCAAACCACAGCTATGAACAGCTGATTCCGTTGACACCAGCAACCTCTTTTTCCATGACCTCTGGGTGTGGCAATCAGGAGGAACGAGCCCTTATGTATGCACACATAAGGAGATTACCTGCATTTAAAGGCTTCCTTTCTCAGCTTTCTCGTTTTTTTGCATATGATGCAGAAAAATGGTGGGATCGTTATTATGTAGGGCATTATGAGAATCTTGTAACAGAGTGCGACAGTGCTGGCAGTAATTACATTGCTGAAATGAGCAAGGAATTAAACGAACGACTCACAGCTACTGATGGCCTCATTCAGTCAATTATAGATAATTGCATCTCAAAAGCTCCCTCAAGAAAGAAGGACTCCAGGCCACTGCTGAATGCACTGCGCAAGATATTTGCACAGATTAGCTTGGATAAGCTGGCCCCAGATTTAGTTATCATGGACGAGTTCCAGCGCTTTCGAGATTTGATTTCACCTTCTGATGACGAACAGGGCATGCTCAGCCGCCAGTTTCTCCAGAACACTGACACCAAGGTGCTTCTCTTGTCGGCGACACCCTATAAGCCTTACTCCACGCTGGAAGAAATTAATGCTGATGAGAGCACCGAGCATTATCGTGAGTTTATGGAGGTAATGCAGTTTCTTTTTTATGCGGAACACGATCAAAAGCAGTTGTGTATTTTATCATTCACCCCACCAATATCTCCGTCTTGTCCGAAAGCAGTGTCAGCAGCAGAATCTATGCACTCATGACAGTGCTAAAAGGCATCGCAGAAATTGAAATGCTTTGCTTAAACTCCAAAGAGAACTTCGATGACAACAAGAGCTTTCTGCAAAAGCGTTTGGAGGAAGAACCGAATCCAATTATCCGCAGTCTGCTCCAAAAAGACAGTCAAAACCTTGACCGAATGCAGGTACAGATGGCAACAGCAAGAGAATTTTTAATCATCATTCGCCTTAGAAATGAAAAAGAAAGCGATGTGTTTCCCTATCTATCACGCATTGAAAAGAGCCTAAAAGACCAAGGTTTTACAACAAGACGAGCAGACAATGCAGACATCAAAAGATTGCTCGCAGTCTATTTTGAGCAAAATGTGACTTCAGATAGGTACGAAGATTTTGACGGAGAGCGTTGGATAATTCAAGGTGAATAGTGGTTTTGATTGAAAGTTGCTCTAAAATACTATATAATGAAATGGAGTCAATAAAGATAATTTTTCTGAAAAGGAAGTTGTCTTAAAATAGGGAAAACCAATTATTTATATAATGTGCGAGGTGGTGCAATAAATGTTTAATGAAATTTGTATCTATGAGGCAAAGATTGAAAAGCAAGAGGAAATTGAGCAACTTATGAAAGAGGTTGCCGCCTTTTATATGGAGCAGGATGGTGTTATTGAAGTTAGATATATCAAACGCACCCACCGCCAAACAGATTTTAATGCCGTTAAAGAAGGGGCATTGCCTGTTCGCCTCACACGCAATGTAGGCAAAGTCACTTATGTTTTACATTGGACTGTTAGAGATGAAGAAACTCACGCAAGGGTGTCAAAGTTAGGGTTAGAGCATTTTTACAAGCGATGGAACAGATGCTTAACCACTATGCCAAAAATTATTTTGGGTGAAAACATTGTGTAAGGGTATGAGCAATACCTCCCTTAGCACTAAAAATCTCAACTAAATAAAATCTCAATTACCCTAAAGCAACTTCACTCGTGAGGTTGCTTTTTTCATTTTAGAACAGAGAAAGGAATGATGAAACCAATGAAAAAACAGCAAACAAAACCTGCCACCGATACTAAAATCAAAACCTATTTGGATATGATTGCCCCATCGATGGTGAAGTTTAACACAGACCACTATATCTGTGGCAACACTTTCCGCTGTGTCTATGCCCTGCGTGAATACCCCACAAGCACATCGGAAAGACCGATAGCCATGGTTTCTACCTTGGGCGAGATAAGTTCGGCTCGAATATTCTTGTGGATTTTGACAAGCGTGATGACGATAAAACAAATCCTTGTATTCTTATATTGGGCAACAGCGGTCAGGGAAAAAGCTATCTTTTAAAGCTAATTTTATGCAATATTTTAGAGAGTGGCAAGAGTGTAATTTGCCTTGATCCAGAGCATGAGTACCTTGACCTTGCCGAAAACTTGGGTGGTTGTTTCATTGATTTGATGAGTGGGCAGTACATGATTAACCCATTAGAACCAAAATCGTGGGATGACGGCAGCTCAGTACAGGACAAGGATGCACCAATGACATTCCGTCAGGCAACAAAGCTCAGTCAGCATATTTCATTTCTAAAAGATTTCTTTCGTTGCTACAAGGATTTTACCGACCGTCACATTGATGTAATTGAAATAATGTTGAGCCAACTTTATACCAAGTGGAACATCAGCGACAGCACCGTTTTTACAAGCATTGCACCGACAGACTACCCGATTTTATCCGACCTCTATGCTTATATTGAAGAAGAATATCGAGCCTATGATGGCAACAAGCATCAGCTCTATACAGCCGAATTGCTCCAAGAAATCCTCCTTGGATTGCACTCTATGTGCGTAGGAGCAGAAAGCAAGTTCTTCAATGGACACACCAACATAAGCTCAGAACGCTTCATTGTCTTTGGTGTAAAAGGATTGCTACAGGCAAGCAAAAATGTGAAAAATGCTCTGCTTTTCAATGTGCTTTCTTTTATGTCCGACAAGCTTCTCACCGAGGGCAACACCGCTGCCGCCATTGATGAGTTGTATTTATTCTTGACCAACACCACGGCAATTGAATATATCCGCAATTTTATGAAACGAGTGCGAAAGAAAGAGTCCTCTGTAATTCTGAGTAGTCAGAATTTGGAGGATTTTAATATTGAGGGAATCCGTGAGTTGACAAAGCCTTTGTTTTCTATTCCTACCCACCAATTCTTGTTTAACGCAGGAGCAGTTGATGCCAGATTTTATATGGATACCCTGCAGCTTGAAGAAAGCGAGTACAAGCTAATCCGTTTCCCTCAGCGTGGAGTATGCCTTTATAAATGTGGCAACGAGCGATATAACCTTGCTGTCCACGCACCCGGCTATAAGGAAAAACTGTTCGGAAAGGCGGGTGGCAGATAATGGCTGCCATATCCGGAACCCTCATTGCAAAGGCAGCTCTCACAGCATTAAGCAACAATAAACTGCGTAAAGGAATTGCGTGGACAATCGGTCTTATCCTATCTCCTGTGATTTTAATTGTTGTTTTAATCTGTGGATTGCTCTCCGGCACTGCGGGTCATAACAACACGGCAGTAGGCTTGTGCTTTGACGGTGGCGTGATTTCGGGCAATGTCCCCGAAGATTACAGAGGATACATTGAAGATATGCATGGCAGCTTTACACTATTAGACGGAACAATTGCCTCAGTGAATAGTGAAATGGAAGATGGAAATAGCCTCGACTCGGTAAGAGTTAAGGCTATTTTTTATTCTCTGTTTTTCGGCGCTGATAGTCCATCAAGAGTGGAGCATCGCAGATTTGTAGATTGGAAGAAGCTGTGGAGCAGTCTATCATCAAGCATCAGAAAAGCGTGAAGAACCGAAAAAGCCTTTTGAGCTGCCACTCGAAAACGAAGATATGCGGAGAACTTTTGCCTACCTTCTCAAGCACCGCTGTATCGACAGCGAGATACTTTTACAGTTTGCAAAAGAAAAGTTAATCTATGAGAGTCTTGAAAAATCCAAGGATGGAAAGCATGAGTATCACAATGCTATTTTTGTAGGCTATGATGAAAACGGTATTCCAAAACACGCACATAAGCGTGGAATATATTCCGAGGGCAAAAGCTACAAAGGCAACATTGACAGCAGCAATCCTTGTTATAGCTTCAACAGAAAAGGTACAAGTGACAGGCTTTATGTCTTTGAGGCACCGATCGACCTATTATCTTTTATCAGTCTTTACAAAAATACCGATTGGCAAAGGCACAGCTATGTGGCACTGTGTGGTCTATCGGAGCAATCCATGCTGAAACATCTTGATACAAATGAGAATCTGAAAACCGTTGTCCTTTGCCTTGACAATGACGATGCAGGGCAAAAGGCTGCCGATAAGTTTAAAAATCTTCTTGTTGAAAGAGAGATTGCAGTCACAAGGCTACTGCCGACCCTCAAGGACTTCAATGAGGATTTGCAAGCACTGGTGCGTGAGCCTAAACAGGAAATTGAACTGAAGATGGCGTAAAATTAGAGGGATAGCAAAATCACTTGCTATCCCTCTAATCCTCATCTGTTTTTGTTTTATAAATTATAACAGGCATCTGCTTTGTTTTTTTACCTACGGTTTTTCTTTGTAAGGCAAACACCATGTCGCTTGTGCGTTCAAAATATCCGATATCCTTTTTCCAACTGATACCACAGTTACAATGCTGAAGTCCAATAAATTGTTGTTTCATTTTCCTACCACAGTTCGGACAGATCTTGTTACTGTTTCCCAACTACACCACCTCAAGAAAAGTATACCATCAAAATCTATAAAAAGAAAGGAGTCCTCCCTTGAACGACCCTATTAGTATTTTAATTACCCTTGCATTTGCCATGTTTATCGTCATCGGCGGTCTTTCTATGATTGCCCACTTCTATACCCTCAACGGAATTAAATCCAAAACTGTTGGTGACGGACAGCATGGTGTGGCAAGGTTTCTCACTGGCAAGGAAATCAAAAAAGTGTACCAGCCCATAAAATACGATGTAAAGCATTGGCGAGAGGGCAAAAACCTCCCCACCGAGCAAGGCTTGGTGGTCGGCTCTGCCTCAAAGTCACTGGTGGATAGAATCAAAGGTATCATAACTGATTATCACAACAGCCAAGATAACACCAATATTGAAAATGAATTATGCGATTTGGAATACACCCTATACAGTGAACCTGACCAAAGTGATGAATACGATGATGACCTTGTAAGGCAACTCATCGACACCATTAGAGTCATGGAAAAT
>NZ_DALZQO010000027.1:0-45092 GCF_032017025.1 Hydrogenoanaerobacterium sp. | reverse complement strand
CGGCTATTTGTGCATTAGGCGGCAAGACGCCTAACGCACCTGCTAAAGCAGAGCAAAAAAAGAGGAGGATATCGTACGATATCCTCCTCTTTTTAACTATGCAATTGATTACTTAACGAAAAATTTCGAAATGTAGCCCTGTACAAAAATTACAAGCACAATTACCGGCAGAACATAACTGACATACAGACGCGCCCATTGGGGAAATTTTACGCCCTTACCGAGATTGCACTCGGCGGTAAAGTTCTTCCAGCCCCAGCCGTAGCGCGAGGTGCAGAACAACAGGTACACCAAACTACCCAGCGGCAGCAGGTTGTTGCTTACAATGAAATCTTCCAGGTCAAGGATATTGCTGCTGCCGCCCAAAGGATGAAAACCGCTGAGTACGGTAAACCCAAGCACGCAGGGCAGCGACAACAGGATGATTGCAACCAGATTGACCGCAACGGCTTTTTTACGGCTGCAGCCGGTGAGGTCAATGGCAAACGAAATAATGTTTTCGAATACCGCAATAATGGTTGAGAGTGCTGCGAACGACATAAATACAAAGAACAACGAACCCCACAAACGGCCGCCCACCATGTTATTGAACACGTTGGGTAGGGTAACAAATACAAGGCCGGGCCCTTCGCCGGGGTTGATGCCGTACGCCGCACAGGATGGGAAAATAATGAGGCCCGCGATCAGCGCAACCGAGGTATCAAGCAGGGTGATGCTGATGGATTCGCCCATTAGGCTGCGATCTTTACCGATGTAGCTGCCAAAAATGGACATCGCACCAATGCCGAGGCTCAGGGTGAAAAATGCCTGACCCATTGCTGCAAAGATGGTATTTGCAATACCATGCTCTACCATTTTGCCAAAATCGGGTACCAGATAGAATTTTAAGCCCTCTGCAGCGCCCGGCAGTGTTACCGCGCGTATTGCAAGTACAATCATAATCGCAAATAAGCTGCACATCATCAGCTTTGTAACTTTTTCAACGCCCTTTTGCAGCCCCATGGAGCACACACCGAAGCCGAGCAGCACAATCACTACCATCCATGCAATTTGCGCCCCGGTTTGAGTGGTGAAATCACCAAACGCCGCACCCACCTGCTCCGGCGACAGCCCGGCAAAATCGCCCTTTGCCATTTTTACAAAATACGCAAGCATCCAACCGCCCACGGTGGTGTAAAACATCATCAGCAGGTAGTTGCCCGCCATGCCAAACCAGCGGTAGATGTGCCATTTCGTACCTTTTGGCTCCAGCTTGTTGAACGATAGCGCCACACTCTTTTGGCTGGCACGTCCCACAGAAAACTCCATTGCCATAATGGGCAGACCCAATATCACCAAAAACAACAGGTAAATCAGTACAAACGCCGCACCGCCATACAAACCTGTGATATACGGGAAGCGCCACACGTTCCCAATTCCGATTGCGCAGCCCGCCGAAATGAGCAGAAAGCCCAACCGCGAGGCAAATTTTTCACGTTCCAAAAGAAAACCTCCTCAAATTAAAACACTTGTCCAAATGTGAACAAATTATATCTTAAGCAATCATACACTTTTATAGGGCCATATGTCAACTTTTTTCAGTTTTTCAGGTAGCCCCTACCACTTGAAAAATAAATCACAGACTGGTAGACTAAAGATATCTCTTGTATTTGTGAGGATTAAATGAGTATTTTTGAAGATAAAATGATTGCATCGCTTGCTGATTTGCACCTCCCTCTGCTGGAATGGTACGACCGCTGCAAACGCGAAATGCCATGGCGTGGGGCATCAGACAGTTATTTTGTATGGGTAAGCGAAATTATGCTGCAGCAAACCCGCGTTGAAGCAGTACGTGCCTACTTTTTGCGCTTTACCGCCGCTTTGCCTACCTTACAGCACCTTGCCCGGTGCGATGAGGAAACTTTGCTCAAGTTGTGGGAGGGTTTAGGCTACTACAACCGCGTACGTAACATGCAAAAGGCGGCTAAAATTGTTGTAGAGCAATACGGCGGCGAGCTACCGCGCAGCTACGAGCAGCTGCTCACGCTGCCCGGAATTGGTGAGTACACCGCCGGTGCAATCGCATCCATCGCTTACAACATCCCCGTACCCTGTGTGGACGGCAATGTGCTGCGTGTGCTCTCGCGCATTACGGCAAACAGCGCCGATATTTCTCTGCCTGCGGTGAAAAAGGAATATCAGGTGTTGGCGCAAAACATGATTCCTGCCGAAATTGACTTACCTGCCTCAGGCGGGCGGGCGGGCGACTTTAACCAGTCACTGATGGAACTCGGCGCGACGGTGTGCCTCCCCAACGGCGCCCCGCTGTGTGATGTATGCCCTGTTCGTACACGGTGCGCAGCATTTCTTGCAGGTAACCCGCAAGATTACCCCGTTAAACCCGCAAAGCCTGCGCGTAAAACAGTGAAAAAAACAATTTCCGTGCTGATTTGCGGCGACCTCGTTTTACTGCGAAAGCGCCCCGACGACGGACTGCTTGCCGGGCTTTGGGAGTTCTGGAATGCAGACGGCTGGCTCAACCGCGACGAACTGACCGATCAGCTCACACAACAGGGCATTTCTGTAACCGCGGTGCACTCGCTAAAAAAAGCGAAGCATATTTTTTCGCACATCGAGTGGCAGATGCAGGGCTACCTCGTTTATACCGATAAGCCTTCTGCTTTAGAGGATGGCGAATGGGTAAAGCTGACCGAGCTGCGCGAAAGCTACGCACTGCCCGGTGCACTGAAAGCTTACAGCAAGGAGCTCGAAAGGTGGGTGCAGCAATGACCAACTATAAAAAAGCGTATATCGAAATTACCAACGTGTGCAACCTCAGCTGCAACTTCTGCCCCAAAACCACTCGTACCCCCACTTTTATGACTTCTGACCAATTTGCACAGCTTGCCCGGCAGGTGAAGCCCTTCACCGATTACGTTTACCTTCACCTGATGGGAGAACCTCTGCTGCACCCGCAGCTGGACGAAATTCTTAAAATTTGTGAGATTCTTGACCTCAAGGTTACCATCACCACCAACGGCACGCTCATCAATAAAAAGCGTGAACTGCTGCTCAAATCCCCCTGCTTGTACAAGGTGCATTTTTCTCTGCACAGCTTTGAGGCAAACGACAGCGGCATTGCACTGGAGGATTATGTGCGCGATATTGTTGATTTTGCACGGTGCGCTGCCGATGAGGGTACCATTAATGTGCTGCGCCTATGGAATATGGATAGCGCAGAGCTCAAGGGCAGCAACCGCCTGAATAAAGACATCATCGATTTGCTCGAAGCGGAGTTTGGCTGTGTGTTTTCGCTGCGCAACGCACTTGGGCAGGGGCGCAGCGGTATCAAGCTTTTGCCGCGCATCTATCTCGAAATGGCGCAGAAGTTTCAATGGCCAAGCCTTAACGCACCGGTTATGGGCGACGAAGTGTTCTGCTATGGGCTGCGTGACCAGTTTGGTATCCTGGCAGATGGAACCGTCGTGCCCTGCTGCCTTGACAGTGAGGGCACGGTCGACCTTGGCAACGCTTTTGATGCACCGCTCAAAACCATTCTGCTTTCGCGCCGTGCAGAGCGCATTTATGAGGGTTTTACCGCACGTAAGGCGGCTGAGCAGCTTTGTGCACGCTGCGGCTATGCGCAAAGATATATAAAATAGACAAAACTGTACGTGGTACGCATACATTGGGTGTGCTAAGTGATGATTTGTTGAAAGTACCGCTAAAATTCGACAAACACTCTAACCCTTGCGCAAAGTTTGTGTTATAATAAGGGTTATACTTAAAAATGTAATAGATACCGCGTTCACTTCCCGCACGAAATGAATAGCGGTATTTTCTATCAGTCATATTTCAGCGTGCGGAGAAACGGTGGAGGCAATGGAGCTTTTAAAACAACGTATTATGAAGGACGGGCATGTCAAGCCCGGTAATATTATTAAGGTAGACAGCTTTTTGAATCATCAGATGGACATTGTATTGATGAACGAGATTGGCAAGGAGTTTGCCCGTCTGTTTGCAGACCAACCCATCACCAAAGTTCTCACGATCGAGGCTTCCGGCATTGGTATTGCTGCTATTGCCGCACAGCATTTCGGTAATGCTCCTGTTGTATTTGCAAAAAAAACACAATCGAAAAACCTTGATGGTGAGTTGTATATTTCTCAGGTGGAGTCGTTTACCCGCGGTACGGTTTGCGACATTCAGGTTTCGAAAAAATTCATTACCAGCGACGACTGTGTGCTCATTCTTGACGATTTTCTTGCAAAGGGCAAGGCTCTGCTGGGGCTGATTGATATTGTGAAACAGAGCGGTGCAAAATTTGCAGGCTGCGGTATTGTCATCGAGAAAGGCTGGCAGGACGGCGGAGAGGTTTTGCGCGAAAAAGGTATTCGCCTTGAGTCTCTTGCAATTATCGATAAAGCAGACGAAACAGGATTTACTTTCCGCGACTAAGAATCATATAACGGGTACGACCCGCCCGCCTTGCCGCGGAATGTCGTTTGAGCAGGGGCAATCCCTGCTCTTTTTGTAATAATTTGTATTAATATTGCATCTCGTATTCTTTTTTGTAAGAATAAGTTTGATTGTTCTAGATTCAATTCAAAAACGTGAAGCGTTCTTTTAATCGCACAGCTCAGCGTGGGGCGACGAATTGCGCTACCGAGTTGGCTTACAATACCGATTTCAGCAAAAACAAGCTGCTTTCGCTACCGACTTTGGCGATTTATAAAAGTATATCATTACATTTTGGAATTACAACTGGTATTATAACTATTTGTATCGTATTATGGAGGCTTTCGCATGAGTATTTTCCTCTGCCCAATCTGCAAAGCAGAACTGACGGAACAAGACCATAGTTTAAAGTGCCCCAAAAACCACACCTATGATATTGCGGCAGCAGGCTATATCAACCTATTGCGCAACGAAAGTAAAAAGTGCGTGGTACCCGGGGACAGCAAAGAGATGTGCGCTTCGCGCAATCATTTTCTCAGCAAAAACTATTACCATTGCCTTGCACAGGGGCTTGCACAGTATATTTCCGGCATTACCAGCGAGTTACCGTCGCCCGTTGTTGTGGACGCTGCCTGCGGCGAAGGCTATTACACCACCGCCATCTACGAAAAGCTGGTGCAAATGGGCAAAGCGCCCCTTATCGCCGGTGTGGATATTGCAAAATATGCGCTGAAATACGCCGGAAAACGCTGTAAAGGCATTAGCTTTGCAGCGGCAAGTATCTTTGATATGCCCCTGCCAGCCGATATTGCAGATGTGGTAACCAATATTTTTGCTCCGGTCGCCGATGAGGAGTTCCGACGTGTTCTGCACGATGGCGGGCATATGATTATTGTGGGGCCGGGGGAACGGCACCTGTGGGAGCTCAAAGAGTTTTTGTACGAAAATCCGTATCTCAACGAGCCCAAACATTATAGCTTTGCAGGCTTTGCCTACAAAGAAAAGCTGCATTTTGAAGATAAAATTCACATATCCTGCAACGAGGACATCATGAATCTGTTCGCCATGACTCCTTACTACTGGAAGACCTCACAGCAGGCAACACAACGCTTGCAGCAGCTTGAACAACTGGATGTTCAAATCAGCTTTGAGGCACATGTTTTCTGCAAAAACGTCTGATCGCCAATCGTAAAAATACAGTGATTGTTGCGGTGAAAATGTACACATTCCCGAAATGAACTTCACAATCTATTGATGTATTGCATCCAAAATATGTTATAATATGAACTGTCAAATATTTGACAGTTGGGTACAAAACATATACTTAGCAAAACTATTTTGATGGAGGAAAACAATATGAAAAAATTATCCGGCGGCATGATTGCTCTCATTGCAGTTGTCGTGGTTATCGTGATTGCTGTCGCGTGGGGTGTTGGCAACTACAACGGTCTTGTCGGCTTTCAGGAGAATGTAACCGGCCAAAGTGCAAACATTGAAACTCAGCTGCAGCGCAGAGCCGACCTTATCCCCAACCTTGTGGCAACTGTAAAGGGCTACGCTGCGCACGAAACTGAGATTATGACGGCACTGGCTGACGCGCGTGCAAACCTTGCGGGCGCAGGCACAATGCAAGAGAGGGCAAACGCTGACGCACAGCTTACCGGCGCACTCAGCCGCTTGCTGATGGTAGTGGAAAATTACCCCGACCTGAAAGCAGACGCACAGTACACCGCACTGATGGATGAACTGGCGGGTACTGAGAACCGCATTGCTGTTGCCAGAAAAGATTATAACGACACAGTAAAGGCGTACAACAAAAAGATCAGAACCTTCCCCACCGTCATTTTTGCTAACATGTTTGGCTTTGATGCGGCAGAATACTTTGAAGCAACCCCAGGTTCGGAAGTACCCCCAACGGTGGATTTTACCAAATAAGCTATACAAAACGACTTGAGGTAACAATATGAAAATTTTTGGACGTATCGCGGCGTTCGTCCTGGTTTTAGCGGCGCTCACAACAGCGGTGTTTGCCTTGCCCAAACCCAGCAGCCGTTTTTATGTGAACGATACCGCCAACGTGCTTTCCTCCGAGACGGAGGACTACATTTTTAACAATAGCCGTGTACTGGATGAAAAAACCACTGCACAGCTTGTTGTAGCCACGGTAGCCTCGTTGGACGATAAAACTGTAGATGAATACGCGCTGGAGCTCGGCCGCGAATGGGGCGTTGGCGGTAAAGAAAAAAACAACGGTTTGCTTATTCTGCTTGCACCCAACGAACGCAAAATTACGGTACAGGTTGGTTATGGCTTAGAGGGCGCGGTCAACGATGCGAAAGCAGGACGCTTTCTCGACAACTACGCCGTCCCCTACCTAAAAAACAACGACTGGGACGGCGGCATTCGCAACCTGTATTCGGCATTGCTCACCGAGGTTTATAAGGAATACAACATGGAAGTACCAAACGACGTCACGGTTTATGAGACGCAGGGAAACCGCGATGAAGGCGGATCGTCCGGCTTTCTGTTCCCGCTGCTTGTCATTGTTGCCATCATTATTTCAACCGGCGTTATGAGGCGCGGCGGAGGCGGCGGGCCCCGACCTCCTCGTGGCGGAGGCGGCTTCTATGGCGGAGGACACTACTACGGTGGCTTTGGCGGCGGACGTAGCGGTGGATTCGGCGGAGGTGGTGGCGGCTTTAGCGGAGGCAGTTTTGGTGGCGGAGGTGGCAGTTTTGGCGGCGGAGGTTCTTCCCGCGGCTTCTAGGCGGGCTAAGCACTCTGCATGATTGCAAAGCATACCTACCAAGCTACATCTGCAATACAGTTAGTTATTCAGTGCTCAACCAAAACACGAATATTAAAGGCGGCAGACAGCTATGAACATCGTCATCATCAACGGCAGCCCCCGTAAGAACGGCAACACCTACAGAGCTGTACAAATTTTTAAGGATGATCTGTTAAAGATTGACCCCGATATCACTTTTACGGAGTACTTTTTGCCGCAAGATATGCCCGAATTTTGCCGCGGCTGCTTTACCTGTTTTACCTATGGCGAGGATAAATGCCCGCATGCACAGTATGTGCAGCCCATTTTAGATGACATGCTTGCGGCGGACGGCATTATTTTTACTTCGCCTGTTTATGCATTGCATTGCTCCGCTGGGGTAAAAGCGCTGCTTGATCACCTTGCTTATATCTTTGTGGTGCACCGTGCACGGCCTGGAATGGTTGGAAAGAATGTGTTTATCCTCTCTACAACAGCGGGTGCCGGCACGAAAGGCGCAATCAAGCCGATTCAGGACAGTGTAATTTGGTGGGGCGCTACAAAGCCGCTCACCTACCGCTTAGCGGTAATGGCGGAGGGAATTGACAGCATGCCTGCAAAACGGCAGGCTAAGCTTACCAAGGCGCTGGAGCGCAAGGCATACCGATTTTACAGCAGAATGGATAAAAAGCGTAAGCCAACCCTGCTCTTCCGGGCATCGTTTCACATGCTTTGCAGACAACGTGTGAAGCTGTACCCTCCCCTTGAAAGAGACCTGAATTATTGGAATACACAGGGTTGGACGGCTGACAAACGGCCGTGGTAACATAAACATAAAGCAAACAACCCCCCGATGATCAATTTCATCGGGGGGTTTTATCATGTTATTGTGCGAGCACAAAATCAATATTTCCGGCGCTGACGTCCGCGCCTGCCACCTGCACGCGTACAAGCTTGCCCACGCGGTAGCGAGTGTTGGAGGAAGTCTCCACAAGCTCCACCATACCGTCATAATCGTAGTTGCCCTGCGGCAGACTGTCGATACGAATCATGCCCTCGATGGTGTTGGAAAGCTCCACATAAATGCCATGAGAGGTCACGGAGGTAATTACACCGTCGAAGCATTCACCAATATGTCGGGTCATATACTCTGCCTTGTAGCAATCCTCACAGTCACGTTCCACCGTCATAGCGCGCTGTTCGCGGTTACTCGACTGCTCCGACGATATCTTTACAAAATTACCGTATTTGCGCTTGAGGCGGGTATCGTCCATACCCGAAAGCAAGCTTGTCATAATGCGGTGTATGGTGAGATCGGGGTAGCGGCGGATGGGCGAAGTAAAGTGGGCGTAGTTTTCAAGCACAAGCCCAAAATGCCCCTTGTTTACCTCGCTGTATTTTGCCTTTGCCATCGATCGTAAAATCTGGTTGTTTACCAGCAGCTGCAGCTCGGTGCCGTTCACTGCGTTTAAAATACGTGCCAGCGCACCCGACGAAATATGCTTTTTTAGCTCAGAGCAGTCAACCGCCAGTGCATCCAGCAGAGTGCATAAGTTTTCAATCTTCTCAGGCGACGGATGCTCATGTACGCGGTATACGAACGGTATCATACGCTCCATGGCAAGCGATGCAGCGGCTTCGTTGGCTGTGAGCATAAACTCTTCGATGATGCCCTCGGAAACACCCTGTACACGTTCTACAATTTCCTCGGCACGTCCGTCCCCGCCCACGAGTATCTTCGACTCGGTTGATTGCAGGTTCAGCCCGCCGCGGCTCATTCTACGCTTTGAGAGAATTCCCGCAAGCTCACGCATGTCACAAATGCTTTTGATTAAGCCATCGTATTTTTCCATAATCGTATCATCGGCGGTATTGGAAAGAATCTGATTAATCTCGGAATATACACCTTTAACACGGGAGCGGATGATGGATTTTTCAAATCGATAGCCAATCAGCTTGCCGGTTTTATCCAGCGACAACAGTGCCGAAAATGCCAGCCTGTCCTCCTGCGGGTTGAGTGAACAAATTCCGTTGGAAAGCGCGGGCGGCAGCATAGGTACCACAGAATTTGCATAGTATACCGAGGTGCCTCGTTCAAACGCCTCCACATCAAGCGGTGTGTTGGGCCTTACATAGTGGCTTACATCGGCAATATGCACGCCGAGGTGCCAGCCATCCTCGTGCTTTTCCAGTGATACCGCGTCGTCGATATCCTTGGTATCTGCACCGTCAATGGTAAAAATAAGGTCGTAACGCAGATCAAGGCGGCTCTGCATGTCCTTGTCGGTGATGCCCTTGCTGCTGATGTGATCGGCAAATTTGAGCACCTCGTCGGAAAACTGCTTGGTGATGCCGCTTGCCGCCAAAATTGCTTCGCTGCAAGCCGCCGCGCTGGTTGCCTTACCGAATACCTCGGTAACGGCAGCCTTGTGGGTAAAGTGGCTGTTGCCGCGTGAGGTTACATGAGCCAGCACCTTATCGCCGTCGCGCGCACCCAGTGCATCTGCCGGTGCAACTTTAACGGGGATTTTAGAGCCCGAATCGGGTACAATTTCGCAACGTCCGCCCTGCTTGCGAAACACACCGCTGAAGGGCTGTTCACTCTGTACAGAGATGCGCACAACCTCACCCTCAGGCAGCTCACCCCTGCCCTGTGTTTTACGGATCAGCACGGTATCGCCCGGCATAGCACCCTGCAAAGCACGCCCGGGAATAAAGATATCACGTTCCAACTCATCCGAACCCGCAAAGCCAAAACCTTCTTTAATGCTGATAATCTTGGCGGTAATCAGCTTCTCCGGTTTGTTTGCACGATATCTGCCCTTCTTTTCGCGCACTGTTCCGTTTTTAACAAGCTTATGCAGCGATAAAAAGAACTCCTCGCGGTATTGGCGCTTTACGCGCAGCTTATCACAGAGCTCACGTGCGGTAAACCCTTTGCTGCCGCTGCTGCGCAGCGTATCTAAAATCTGATTGGTAAAATCTTTTTTCATAAATTCTCTTTCTAGGGCGTTTTTGAAAACAAAAAACTACAAACATTTTGCTGTTTTCAGAAGTACCCTTAAACAAACTTTGCCTTATTGACAAAAAAGACCCTGCGCAAATAAGCGCAGAGCCTTTAAGTCACTTTATGCAAACATTATTTGACATAAACTGAAATGATACAAACCGCCAGAGAAATTGCAAAGAATACAACCGCTGCACCCTTTGTAACTTTGTTCAACAGCATTTCTTTGGTTTTCGCTCTGTTTTTGCCATAATTCATGGCAGAGTCTGCACCGGTTACCGCGCCCATGCCGTCAGATTTCGATTCCTGCATCATGACGACCAGCACTATTATGATACACGTAATTGCAAGTACTATTCCGCCTACAATCTCAAAAGCATTCATTATTTTTGCACCTCCGCACTTTCCATGTCAACTTTCAGTATTATATCACAAATGCATGTTGATTGCAAGTATTCTTCCAAGATTCTATGCCTTTGTGCATAATTTTTAAACGTTTGCCTATACTAAATATGGTTTTACAGTGCGGCTACACTGTACCCTTTGGGTGCAATTGTTGCGTTTGTGAGTAACCTGTAGCTGAATTGTAATTCCGTTTGACAGGGCTGTCTGTGTTTGTATGCGGGCAGCTCTGTTTTTTATCGTAATATCCGTGTAACTACCTAGAATCAACGTGCTCTGCGCCCGGCTTTCCACCCTGTGTTACAGGGTAAGCTGCTCACCCATATCCTCGGGGCGGGGCAGCATGCCGGTGCCAGGCAGCGTTTTGATGCGGTAGCGGTGTTCATTGGCGAGGCTGCCTGCCTCAAAAGGTTTTACAGCAAGCAGCTTGGCATTTTTTTTCAGCGTCATTACCGCAACACCCTGTGTGTTTTTGGTGGCTTTGCTCGCAATAGCGCCACTGTGCAGCAACAGCATGCGGTTTTGGGTGGAGGTAAGCAGGTACTCGCTGTCTTCGGGTGCGTAGTAAGCCGCGACCAAGGGCGATTTGTTACCATACGCGCCAACCAGCTTTTTGCGTCTCGTCACAGTCTGGTAAGCCCCCATATCCACCTTGGCAACCTTGCCGTTTTCAAAGAAGAACAGCATATAGCCCTTATAATCCTGAGTTACCGCCATATAAACGGCGCGCTCTTCCTCATCCATACCCAGCTTGGCGGGGATGTAATCCCCCAGCACACTCGCCTTGGTGTCATCAAAATCACACGCACGGCTTTTGTACACCTGGCAGCGATCGCTGAAGAACAGCAGCTCAGCAGTGTTGGTATCCTCCACCGCCTGTGCCACCGCATCGCCCTCCTTCATCTTTTGCTCGCTGCTCATGCGCAGGCTCTGCGGGGTAATCTTTTTAAAGTAGCCCTCTGTGGTGAAGAACAAGTTTACTGCGTAGTCCGGTATCTCCTCTTCGATCATTACTGCCTCCTCATCATCGGTGTATATGATGAGGCTTCTGCGGGGTTTTCCGTACTTTTTGCTGATCTCCTTAAGCTCGTTGATGATGATGGTTTTTACGCGCTTTGCGTCCGCAAGAATGTCTTCCATATCCGCAATTTCTTTTTTCAGCTTATCAATTTCATCGGTGCGCTTTAAGATGTACTCGCGGTTGAGGTGGCGCAGCTTAATTTCTGCTACATATTCCGCCTGCAGCTCGTCAATGCCAAACCCAATCATCAAGTTGGGTACGACCTCGGTTTCCTCCTCGGTTTCGCGCACAATACGAATCGCCTTGTCGATATCAAGGAGAATTTTCGCAAGACCCTTGAGCAGATGCAGCTTTTCTTTGCGCTTTTTCAGGTCAAAGAACACCCTGCGCTTTACGCATTCCTCACGAAAGGCAATCCACTCGATGAGTAGCTCACCTACACCCATAACACGAGGTGAGCCGGCGATCAGTACGTTGAAGTTGCAGCTGAAGCTATCCTCCAGCGGCGTCATGCGAAACAGCTTCGCCATCAGTTTTTCGGCATCCACACCGCGTTTGAGGTCAATGGTAAGCTTCAGACCAGACAGGTCGGTTTCATCGCGAATATCCGCAATCTCTTTGATCTTTGAGGATTTCACCAACTCCACAATCTTATCGATAATCGCCTCAATTGTGGTGCTCGGTGGAATTTCGGTGATGTCGATGCAGTTGTTTGACTTATCGTAGCTGTAGCGTGAGCGCACACGTACGCTACCCCTGCCCGTCTCGTAAATTTTGTTCAGCTCGTTTTGATTGTGGATGATGTAGCCACCGCCTGCAAAATCGGGCGCTGTCAGGGTGGATGCAAGCTCGTGCTGTGGGTTTTTGAGTAAAGCAATGGTGGTATCGCAGATTTCATTGAGGTTAAACGAGCAGATAGAGCTTGCCATACCTACCGCGATGCCCATGTTGGGGTTGACCAAGATGGTGGGAAACGTCACGGGCAGCAATGTTGGCTCCTTGCAGGTACTGTCGTAGTTATCTATAAAATCAACGGTATCCTTGTCAATATCGCTGAACATCTCCGTGCAGATTGGGTCAAGCTTGGCTTCGGTATAACGGCTGGCAGCATACGCCATATCACGCGAATAACTTTTACCGAAGTTACCCTTACTGTCTACATAGGGGTGCAGCAGCGCCTCATAGCCTTTAGAAAGGCGCACCATCGTCTCGTAAATCGCCGCATCTCCATGCGGGTTTAGGTGCATGGTTTGCCCTACAATATTCGCCGACTTGGTGCGTGCACCCGATATCAACCCCATTTTATGCATGGTATAAAGCAGCTTGCGGTGCGAAGGCTTAAAGCCATCGATTTCAGGGATGGCGCGTGAGAGAATAACGCTCATCGCGTAGGGCATATAGTTTTTTTCTATCGTCTCGGTAATGGGCTGATCCAGCACCACTCCCGCATTTTCAATATATACTTTTTCACCCATTTGGGGCTTATTGTTCTCGGTCTTCTTCTTTTTTGGGGGCATCCGGTTCAACTCCTTGTTTTCAGCCTAGGCTGTTCTTGCAGGCGCTGTGCAAATCGGCGACAAACTGCTTGACGTTTTGCTCATGAGTAGCCCACGAGGTAACAAAACGAACCGCGGTGTATCCATCGCTGCGCTTCTCCCATACCTCAAACAAATAATTCTTCTCCAACTGAGTCAGCACTGTGTCCGGCAGGATGGGGAACTGCTGATTGGTAACCGAATCGGTCACAAAAGAGAAGCCCTCGCTTTGACAGGCCTCTTTGATCAGCGACGCCATTTGGTTGGCATGCCGCCCAAGCTCAAAGTATAGGTCGCCGCACAGCAGCTCTCCAAACTGTATGCCGAGCAGCCTGCCCTTGGCAAACATACCGCCGCGCTGTTTGATCATATAGCGAAAATCTTGCTTGATTGCGTCGTTCAGCAGCACAACAGCCTCGCCAAACATGGCACCACATTTGGTACCGCCAATGTAAAATGCGTCGGACAGCCGTGCCAGATCGGTAAGGGTGACGTCGCTACCCTGCGCAGTAAGCGCAGAAGCCAGGCGCGCACCGTCCACAAACAGCAGCAGTCCGTTTGCCTTGCAGCAGGTGCTGATCGCTTCCAGCTCCGCTTTGCTGTAAATGGTACCAACCTCGGTGGGGTGCGAAATGTAAACCATTTTGGGCTGTACCATATGCTCGTCGGTGTGGGTATCCACCGCTTTTTGAATAAGCGACGGTGTCAGCTTGCCGCTGTGCGCCGGCATTGCAATCGCCTTGTGCCCGGTTGCTTCAATTGCACCGGTTTCATGCACGCAAATGTGTCCGCTATCTGCCGAGATAACAGCCTGATATGGGCGCAGGGCAGCTGAAATCACCGTTAAATTGGTTTGGGTTCCTCCTGTCAGAAAATGAACGTCCGCATCCTCCCTGCCAATTTTTTCGCATATAATACGGCGAGCAGCATCACAGTAATGGTCTGTTCCATAGCCGACCGTTTGCTCAAGGTTGCTTTTCAGCAATGCTTCCATAATTTGCGGGTGAGCACCCTCGCTATAATCATTTTTAAAACTGTACATTCTGTCATTCCTCCAGTTTTTTGGGCTTTTACGGTTTCAACTGCGTGCATCGCCTATTTAAGAAACGTCTACAGCATCCAGATAAAGATGCCCGTTCTCCGCTATGAACTCCTTGCGGCCCGCAAGGTTGTCGCCCAGCATGACATCAAACATATTGGCGGTTGCTTCGATGTCAGCAGGCTTTACCGCGATGAGGCGACGCGTTTCGGGGTTCATGGTGGTCAGCCACATCATGTCAGGGTCGTTTTCGCCAAGCCCCTTGCTGCGCTGAATTTTGTATTTTGCATTGCCAATTTCTTTGATACAATCGACCTTTTCCGTTTCGCTGTAGGCAAACCAGGTTTTATCCTTGCTGGTAATTTCATAAAGCGGAGACTCTGCAATATAAACAAAGCCCTTTTCAATCAGCGTGGGTACAAGGCGGTAAAGCATGGTGAGAATCAATGTGCGAATCTGAAAGCCATCGACGTCGGCATCGGTACAGATGACGACCTTGTGCCAGCGCAGGCCTTCGAGGTCGAACGACGAAAGGTCTTTGTTCGATTTAGATTTTACTTCTACACCGCAGCCCAATACCTTGATAATATCGATGATAATATCGCTTTTAAAGATTTTATCGTACTCCGCCTTGAGGCAGTTAAGAATTTTACCGCGCACGGGAATAATCGCCTGAAACTCACTGTCGCGTGAAAGTTTACAGGCGCCCAAAGCCGAATCGCCCTCTACAATATAAATTTCGCGCTTGGCGGTATCTTTGCTGCGGCAGTCGACAAACTTCTGCACGCGGTTGGCGATATCCAAGTTGCCCGACAGCTTCTTCTTGAGGTTAAGGCGGGTTTTTTCGGCGTTTTCACGGCTGCGCTTATTAATCAGCACCTGCTCGGCTATTTTTGCCGCATCGTCGGGGTTTTCGATAAAATAGACTTCAAGGTTATGCTTTAAGAACTCGGTCATCGTTTCGGCAATAAACTTGTTGGTAATCGCCTTTTTGGTCTGGTTCTCGTAGCTGGTCTGTGTAGAAAACGACGAGGATATCAGAATTAGGCAATCCTCAATATCTTGAAACGTAATTTTGCTTTCATTCTTTAAATATTTGTTATTCTGCTTTAAATATGCGTCGATCATCGATACATACGCGCTCTTTACCGCTTTTTCGGGAGAACCGCCGTACTCCAAAAAGCTGGAGTTGTGGTAATACTCGGCGATTTTAAAGCGGTTAGAGAAGCACATTGCCAGCTGCAGCTTTACCTTGTACTCCGGCTTGTCCTCACGGTCGCGCCCACGACGCTCGCCCTGCCAAAACTGCACAGGTGTAAGTGCATCTTCTCCCGCGAGCTCGCCCGCGTAATCTACAATGCCGTTTTGATAAATAAACTGATATTCCTCAAAGCCTTTGCCGCTCTGGTCGCGCAGAATGAATAGAATACCGTCGTTGACAACAGCCTGACGTTTCAGCACATCGGTGTAGTACTCGAGTGGCACATTGATATCGGTAAACACGTCAAGGTCTGGCCTCCAGCGGATCTTGGAGCCCGTTTTTTTACGGTTGGTAGGCTCTTTATGCAACTCGCCCGCAATTTCGCCCTTTTCAAACCGCAGATTGTATTTCATACCATCACGATAAATCTCAACGTCCATATACTCCGAGGAATACTGCGTGGCACACAGTCCCAAACCGTTGAGCCCCAGAGAATATTCGTAGCTTTCACCGTTGTTGGTGTTGTATTTACCGCCCGCATACAGCTCACAGAAGACAAGATCCCAGTTATAACGTTCCTCGCGCTCGTTATAATCCACCGGAATGCCGCGCCCGAAATCCTCGATTTCAATGGAGTGATCTTGATAACGGGTGATTACAATGTGATCTCCATGCCCCTCGCGCGCTTCGTCGATTGAGTTGGAGAGTATTTCAAAAATAGAGTGCTGACAGCCCACAATACCGTCTGACCCAAATATTACCGCAGGGCGCTTGCGCACTCTGTCTGCGCCCTTAAGCTGAGAGATGCTGTCATTTCCATATTCCGTAGTTTTCTTTGGCATTTCACGCCTCCGATATTCTTAATCGTTTGCAGGCAGGATTTCCGCCCGCACCTTTATTTTAACCCATATCTTTTATTTTCGCCTATCCGGGCAAATTTGTCAAGCATGCAACACAGCCGTATAACGGCATTTATCGGCTAGACCAGTGCACCGTAGCAATTGCGAGCAGGTTGCGCTCGTAACTTTTCACCACACAGACAAAGCAACAAAAGGAGCGCGAACGCGCTCCTTTTGACTGGTTTTATTCTTCGTCGCCCTCGTCAGTGGCGGGGTCCGTTTCGGTGGGGATTTCAAGGGGTTTTGCAACTGCCTCAGCCGTTGCTTTTTTAGCAGCCTCGTCACGCTCTTTCGTGTCGCGCTCCCGATCCTCCATCTCACGTTCATGCTCTTCATCTGGGAAGTTTGGGTCTTCCATCAGACGTTTGAACACCTCACCGTCAATCTTCTCATAACGGTAGAGATATTTCGAAACCTTGTGCAGCTGATCCATATGCTCGGTGAGAATATCCTTCGCACGCTCATATGCATTGTCGATGATTTCGCGAATCTCGGAATCGATTTCGGCTGCGACGTTTTCAGAGTAGTTTCTGGTTTGACCAAAGTCGCGCCCGAGGAATACCTCGCTCTCATCGGTGCCGTAAACGATAGGCCCTAGCTTTTCGCTGAAGCCATAGCGTGTTACCATATTGCGTGCGGTTTTGGTGGCACGCTCAATGTCGTTGGATGCACCCGTGGAGATATCGTCAAGCACCAGCTTTTCCGCCACACGTCCGCCCAGCAGGGTAATGATATCCTCTTGCATCTTTTTCTTGCTGATGTAGCTTTTATCCTCGAGCGGCAGCGACATGGTATAGCCGCCTGCCATACCGCGGGGGATAATCGAAATTTGATGCACAGGGTCCTGTGTGGGGCAGCAGTAGGTAACAATTGCGTGGCCCGCTTCATGGTACGCGGTAAGGTTTTTATCCTTTTCGCTTACCTTGTGCGATTTCTTCTCGGGGCCCGCCACAACCTTGATGGTAGCCTCTTCAATTTCCTGCATGGTAATCGCTTTTTTGCTGCGGCGCGCTGCCAACAGCGCTGCCTCATTTGCAAGGTTTTCCAAATCTGCGCCGGTAAAACCGACGGTTGTTTTCGCAATGGTTTCTAAATTCACGTCGGGGCCAATTGGTTTGTTGCGTGTGTGAACCTTAAGAATTGCCTCGCGCCCTCTCACGTCGGGGTAGCCGACGTAGATTTGGCGGTCGAAACGACCGGGACGCAGCAACGCACGGTCAAGAATATCCGCACGGTTGGTTGCCGCTATAATAATAACGCCAATGTTTGCACCAAAGCCGTCCATCTCAACCAATAGCTGGTTGAGGGTCTGCTCACGCTCGTCATGCCCGCCGCCGAGGCCTGCGCCACGCTGACGTCCGACTGCGTCAATTTCATCGATAAAAATAATGCTGGGTGCATTTTTCTTCGCCTGCTCGAACAGGTCACGCACACGTGATGCACCAACACCAACGAACATTTCTACAAAGTCTGAACCCGAAATGGAGAAGAACGGTACGCCTGCCTCGCCTGCAACTGCACGCGCCAACAGGGTTTTACCGGTTCCCGGAGGGCCCACCAGCAGCACACCCTTAGGGATTCTTGCACCCAGTTCGTTAAACCTGCGTGGGTCTTTGAGGAACTCAACCACCTCGCACAGCTCTTCTTTTTCTTCATCAGCTCCGGCGACGTCACTAAAGCTGGTCTTACGGCCATCGTCGCTTTTCACCTTCATTTTTGCAAAGCTCATTGCCTTGCCTGCCCCGCCGCCTGCCTGACGCATCATCAGGAACCAAAACACCACCATCACACCAAGCAACAGCAAGGTTGGCAGCCATTGCTCCAACATCGTGCTGTCTTTTGCGCGAATGTAGTCAAAGGTAATTTTGTCGTCGGGGTGTGCTTTGTTGTATTCTGCCACCAATTCCTCGGTATCCTCTACAAAATAAACAACGCTCGGCACCTTATACAGTATCTGTTTGCCTGGGGCTTCCTTCTTCGTCTCTTCGGGCTTATTCTGAGGCTGCTCTGTGCCCCCCTGAGGTGTTTGCCCGCCTACGCTGCCCCCTAACAGCCCGCCGAGCAAACCATTGTTTTGCTCGTTCTTTTGCGGAATCTGCTGAAGCTGCGCTTCGTACTGCACTTTTTCTTCTTCGGTGGGGCGCAGGTTTAAAACCAGCTCGCCTGTTCCAAAGTTAATGGTATAGCTTTTTACCTCACCCTCCTGGAAATAGCCCAGAATGGTTTGATAGGTCAGTGGTTTTTCAGGTTTACCACCCATTGTAAACACAGAAGCCGCACCCAGCACTACGACCAAAAGAATGATGAGGTAAATGCCTATGCCCTTGGATTTCTTTTTGTTGATTGCCAATCGGTTCACTCCTTGCTGCCAAATAAAATTGCCCGCCTAAAATCGAGTTACTGTGCGTAAATTTCGGGCTTTAGTACGCCCACATAGGGCAGATTTCTATATTTCTCTGCATAATCAAGACCGTAGCCCACTACAAATTCATCGGGTACAGTAAAACAGATGTAATCCGCTTTTAAATCAACGCTTCTGCGTTCGGGTTTATCAAGCAGGGTTGCGATTTTAAAGCTGTTTGGCTTTCTTTGCAGCAAAACTTCTTTCAAATACTGCAAGGTCAGCCCGCTATCTAAAATATCTTCTACCACCAGTACATCATAACCGGCTAAATTGATATCGAGATCCTTCACTATTTTAACCACGCCCGAAGTTTTTACACCGCTTCCATAGCTGGAAACGGACATAAAATCGACACGTGCGTGAATGTCAATCGCCCTCATCAAATCTGCCATAAAAAGAACAGAGCCCTTGAGTACACTGACAAGCAGCAGGTTTTTGTCTTTATAATCTTCACTGATTTGTTTGCCAAGCTGCCGTACCTTTTGTGCAATTTCTTCCTCTGTAATAAGCACCTTCAAAATATCGTCCTTCATTGCTCTTTCTCCTCCGCTATGCCAATGATTAAAATGTTTTTTGAATTTGCAGTAACCGCCGCACGCATATCACACCCAAAGCCGTTTACCCACACCACACCCTGTTCATCGGCAAGTACCGGTGTGTTCTGCCGCTGGCGGGCAGAAAGACCCGCTTCATTAAACAGCTTTTTCAGCCGTTTGGTCATACCGGTTTGATAAAGCTTAATTTTATCTCCATCCAACTTTTGGCGAAATATTAATTCACCAAATATTCTATCATAATCCAGCGCGTTTTTTAAGACTTTCGGGTCATATTTTTCGATTTGTTTATAATGTTCATAGTTTGTTTGCTCAAATGCAACCGTAATGGTATTGTTTACTGTAAAAGCCCCCGGCTGTACCGGAAACTCAAAGTACGGGGTTGGCACAAATGCCTTTTGAAGCGTGAGCACGCCCTCATCGATTCGAACATAGCGCCCTGCTGCCAGTTCCAGTACAAAGTGCGATGCGGTAAGGTTTTCAAGCAGCAGTGCCGCTTTTGCGTTGTCACAGGGCAAACCGCCAGCTTTAAGAATCAGTGCAACTGCGCGGTAACGCACCGCCGGGTGTAAAGCTGCAAGCATTACAGCGTCAAATCCATGCGAGAGTTCTGCCCCTCGCACTGCCCGCTTTGCCTCCTGCGCAAGGTAATCCTCATCCTCGGCAATGTGCTCGGTCATGCGCCGGTAAGCGCTCTCAAACCCGTTGTGCACCTGCTTCATCTGTGGAATCACATGGTGGCGGATGCGGTTGCGCGAATAGTCATCGCTTGCATTGGTGCTGTCGGTAACATAGGAAAGGCTTTGTGCTTTGCAATAATCCTCAATATCTTCGCGTGTACAGGTGATGAGCGGACGGATAATGTTGCCGCGTACCGGCGGAATTCCCATCAGACCGCGCAGCCCTGTGCCGCGTGCAAGGTGAAACAGCGTTGTTTCCATGCTGTCGCTTAAGGTGTGCGCGGTGGCAACCTTTGCGCTCTGCCCTGCTGTGCACTCTGCAAAAAAATGGTATCTGGCATTTCGTGCGTATTCTTCCAGCCCATGCCCTGCCTCTTTGGCTTTTGTAAAGATATCATGGATCACAAGAGTTTCGAGCGGAATGTTTCGCTTAGCGCAAAAATCCTCTACAAAGCACATGTCGCGGTCGCTTTCCGCGCCGCGAATGCCATGGTTGATGTGTGCCGCACGCAGGGTAAAACCAAGCTCACCCGCATGGGTATGCAAAAAATGCAGCAGTGCAATGGAATCTGCACCACCCGAAACCGCCGTAAGTACAGTGTCCCCCGCGGCAATCATCTTATATTTTGCAATGGCTGCAAGTGCCTTATCCTTCATCTCGGTACAGCTCCAGGTTACTAAACAGAGTGTACTGGCCGTCCCATGCCATCTTAACGGAATCGGTTTCACCGTGACGGTTTTTCGCCACGATACACTCTGCAATGTTTTTATCTTCAGTATCTTTGTTGTAATACTCGTCACGGTACAAGAACAGCACCAAGTCGGCATCCTGCTCAATTGAGCCCGACTCACGAAGATCGGACAAAACCGGACGGCGCGCGTCGAGCCCGCGCATTTCGGGCCCACGCGAAAGCTGGGATAGCGTGATGACCGGTACATTCAAATCCTTCGCAAGAATTTTGAGCCCTCTGGTAATCTCAGAAACCTCTTGTACACGGTTGTCGATACGCCGGCCGGAGGACATCAGCTGCAGGTAGTCGATGACCACCAGCCCCAAATCCTTCATACGGCGCAGGCGCGCTTTCATCTCGGCAACCGTGATGCCGGTGGAATCATCGATATACAGCGGCACCTTGGAAAGAATCTCCGCCGCCTCGGCAAGCCTTGTCCAATCATCGGTTGCAAGGTTGCCGTTTCGCAGCAGATGCGACTGAACCTTGGCCTCAGAAGACAATACACGCTGTACCAGCTGCTCTTTGCTCATCTCGAGCGAAAACACCGCAACACTTCTGCCTTTTTTGGCAACGTTGGTGGCGATGTTCAGCGCAAACGAGGTTTTACCCATAGCGGGGCGAGCCGCCAGCAAAATCAAGTCTGATTTATTGAGGCCCGTAATCATGTTGTCCAACTGGGTAAACCCGGTGGGCGTGCCCAGATGCTGATTTTTATCAGCACCCGAAAGCTGCTGAAGGTGGTCGTACGCATCAATGATAATCTCGTTGATGCGCTGCAGACCACGGGTCTCACGCCCCTTGCGAATCTCGAAGATACGCTGCTCGGCGGTATCCAACAAAGTTTTGGCATCGTAGGAGACGTCGCGTGAATTCTCAATGATGTCACGTGCTGCCATCATTAGGCAACGCACATAATATTTTTCTTGTACAATCTGAGCATAGCTTTCTACATTGGCGGTGCTGGGTACAATCTGAACCAGCTGCGTAAGGTAGATCTTTGTGTCCTGCTCAGACGGAAAGACCTCCTCGCTTTTGGCCTGCTCCAGCACCGTAATAACGTCAATCGCTTGGCCCGAGGTGAACATCCGCACCAGTATGCCGAACAAATCGACATGCTGCTGCTTGTAAAAGCACTCGGGCTTAATAAACTCCAGTACACGCGCAATGCAGGAGGGATCCACCAAAATGGCGCCCAGAACGGACTGCTCCGCCTCCAGATTGAAGGGCATCTGGGTATCAAAAACATTATCAAAATCCGCCATTGGGAACCTCCTTTAGCCAAAATAGAGTGTACGCATTGCGTTTTGTTTTATTCTTCGGTAACAGTGACAAAGAATTTTGCCTGTACCTGTGTGTGCAGCTTTACAACCGCATTGAACGTGCCGAAACTTTTGATGTCTGCGTCGATGGTGATTTTTTTCTTATCCATTTCAACGCCGAGCTGTTTCGAGGCACCCTCAGCAACCTCTTTGGAGGTAATAGAGCCAAACAACTTGCCGCCCGCGCCTGCTTTTGCAGTGAGCTTAATGGTTTTGCCTTCAATTTTCTCTGCGAGATCTTTCGCGTTTTGCAGTTCTACCTCTGCGCGGTGTTTGACTGCCGCTTCGCGGTTTTTCAGCTCATTCATAGCCTGTGCGTTTGCCTCTATTGCAAGCTTTTTGGGAAACAAAAAGTTTCTTGCGTACCCGTCGGATACATTGACAAGCTCGCCCTTTTTGCCTGTGCCCTTAACATCTGCCTGTAAAATAACTTTCATATCGATACTCCATTCCGCCGCAAACTGCGGCTAAGATTTTTATATATTTATTGACCCAGCGCTTTCTGCTGCTTTGCAACATTTTCGGCGTGGTATTCATCAATTGCCTGAAACAGCCTCTGGCGTGCATCCTCAAGCGGAATGCCCACAAGCTGTGCGCCCGCCATGGTCTGGTGCCCACCGCCGCCCATCTTTTCCATAATCAGCTGCACGTTCATAGCACCCATAGAACGAGCCGAGAAGGAGGTGCCCCCCTCATATTCATACATCACAAACGAAGCATCCACCCCGTTGATGCCCAGCAGCTCATCTGCTGCCTGTGGTGCCACCAGCTTAATGTCCTCGTTGTTGCTTGATGTGGTTGCCACTGCGCAGCCCTTATAAATTTCTGCCGCCGACACAAGTTGTGTTTTGTGCTGGTAGCTTTCCATTGTATTGGCAAACAGCTTACGCACTTCAACGGTATCGGCACCCAATTTTCTTAGATATGCCGCCGCCTCAAAGGTTCTCACACCGGTACGCAAAACAAAATTGCGCGTATCCAGCATAATACCTGCGAGCAGCGCCTCGGCCTCCAGCCTGCCAATGCTGCGGTTATCGCCAAAGTATTGCAGCAGCTCGGTCACCATTTCAGAAGCGGAGGAAGCATACGGCTCGTGATAAAAAATCACCGCGCGGTCGATATGCCCCACCATTTTACGGTGGTGGTCGATGACCACAACGTTTTTGCAGGCTTTATATACTTCTTCCGATTCCAGAATATGCTGGATGTGGGTATCCACTACAATCAGCAGCGTTTTCTTGGTAATCAGCCCCACCGCCATGGCAGGGTCGAGAAATGCGTCTTCGTAGCCGTTGTTTATGAGCCGCTCGTAAAGCGGCTGTGCCAGATTGCGCTCTTTGCTCAGCACAATCGACACCGGCTTACCCATCATGCGCACGCCTTTGAGCAGACCAACCGCCGCACCCAAACAGTCAAGGTCGGCAAACTGGTGGCCCATCAACATAACATTGTCGCTGCCCTCAATCAGCTCCATCAGCGCAGAGGCAACAATTCTGGTTTTTACCTTGGTGCGTTTTTCAATGCCCTTGGAAACACCGCCGAAAAATTCGTAGCCATTGGCGGTACGTACCGCTGCCTGGTCGCCGCCCCTGCCAAGTGCCATTTCCAGCGCCTGCCGTGCCATTTGCTCGCTGTCGCGCAGGTTCGTCGCGCCGCGCCCAATACCGATGGAAAGGGTTGCGGGCATCTGGTTGTCACCCACTACAATCTCACGCACCTTATCGAGCACATCAAAGCGGTTATCCAGCATAGTGCGCAGAGATTTTTCCTCTACCACCATCAAATATTTATCGCGCTCCAGCTTTTTAAGCAGGCCGTTGCTTGCCGCCACATATTGAATGAGCAGGTACTCGATTTTTCCCGTAAGCTGTGCGCGTTCGCTTTCTTTTGCCGCCTGCTGCAGCTCCTCGCAGTTGTCTATCATAATTACGCCAACAGACGGTCGGGTATCTTCAAACTCCTGTGCGGTTTTCTTCAGCTTGGTATCATCGTTAAAGTAGAACACAACCAGCGGGGTCTCGCGTTCGAGAGATTCTACGGCATAAACCGTAAACATATGATCACGGAATTCAATTTCATAGCCCTCGCTGCCCGCCAGATGATCCATATCGATATTGGGGATAATCTCATCGATATTGCAGCCATACATGTCATCCTGCCCCAGGGCACTTTTTTGAAAAAGCGTATTGTACCAGATGATTTCGCCTTTGCGGCTGGCTACCAATACAGGAATGGGGAAAGAGGTAAGAGTCTCCTTTTGTGCGGAGGTAAGCGTCTGCCCCATATTCTGTAAAAAGCTCTTAATATCCTTTTGAATATTCCGCAGCCGAATAATAACAAACAGAATAACGGTTATCGTCAAGGCTGCCTCTACATAAAATAGGGTTCTATCGGATGTGTTGAACAAGCCCGTGAGCAGTGTCAATACCACACTCAGGATAACCAGCATATAAAAGATTGGCTTAAACAACCATACTTTGCTTTTCATGGAGTTCCTCCTGACAAATCTGTCTGACTGCAATTACTTTATCCAAATATTATAGCATCATCGGGTGTTTTTCTCAACTGATATTGCACTCTTTCACGGTATTTTACCATTTCGTAATAAAAGGCTGCCCCCTGCAAGGGAGCAGCCTTTGTTTTAAATCTCTTGTATTACGGGTAAAATCATCGGTGTGCGCTTGGTTACCTGCCACAGATAATCGCCCACATCATCTTTAATTTTATTTTTGATGTTGCCCCACTCGCGAACATTGTTTTCGATACAGGTCTCCACCGCTTTTTTCGCAATCTTGCGGGTCTGTGCCATCATATCCTCTGCCTCACGCACATATACAAAACCGCGCGATACAATATCCGGGCCTGCTGCAATCTCACCGGTCTCGCCATTAATGGCAGTGACAACGATGATGAGCCCATCCTCGGAAAGGTGCTTTCTGTCACGCAGCACAATGCTGCCAACATCGCCGACACCCAGACCGTCTACCATTACTCTGCCCGCCGGCACCGTTCCAACTATCTTCATCTCTACGCCGTCAAGCTCAATCACCTTACCAATTTCGGTAACGAGGGTGTTTTTGCGGTCTATACCCATTGCAACAGCGAGGTCTGCGTTCTTTTTCAGGTGCAGATATTCACCGTGCGCCGGAATGAAGAACTGCGGCCTCACCAGCCCAAGAATCACCTTGAGCTCCTCCTGGCAGGCGTGGCCCGAAACGTGCACTTCGTACATCTTCTCGTAAATGACCTCTGCGCCGAGTTTGAGCAGCTCGTTGATCACGCGGTTTACAAGCTTTTCGTTGCCCGGAATGGGGCTTGCCGAAATGATGATAAAGTCGTTGGGGGTAACAGTCACCTTGCGGTGGTCGCTCATCGCCATACGGGTTAAGGCGGACATCGGCTCACCCTGACTGCCCGTGGTGATGATAACCAGCTGGTCGGGACGGTAACGGTTAATCCCCTCAATCTCAATTAAAATACCATCGGGAATTTTGAGATAGCCGAGCTCCGTCGCTTTTGCCACAACATTGATCATGCTACGCCCCGAAACCGCAACCTTACGCTTGTATTTTACCGCGTAATCGACAATTTGCTGGATGCGGTGGATGTTGGACGCAAAGCTTGCAATAATAATTCGTTTGTCCTGCGCACGCTGGAACAAACTGCCGAAGCTTTCGCCAACTTTTCGCTCGCTCATGGTCATACCGGGCTTTACCGCATTGGTAGAATCCATCAGCAGTGCGAGAACGCCCTGGTTACCCAGCTCGCCGAAGCGTGCAAGGTCAATCATTTTACCCTCAATCGGGGTGGAATCAATTTTGAAGTCGCCGGTCATAATGATGACACCGGCGGGGGTGTGAATTGCAACGGCAAGTGCGTCAGGGATGGAATGGTTTACGTGGATGAACTCCACTGCCATGCAGCCCAGCTTAATGGTGTCGCCCGGCTGAACCACATTCAGCTGTACCCTGCCAAGCAGCCCGTGCTCCTTCAGCTTGCCTTCGACAAGCCCCAGTGTCAGCCGCGCCGAATACACCGGCACATTTACGCTTTTAAGCAGGTATACCAGGCCACCGATATGGTCCTCATGCCCGTGCGTCAGCACAATACCGCGCAACTTGTCTTTGTTTTTTTCTACATAGCTGAAATCGGGGATGACAAGATCAACACCGAGCATCTCCTCATCGGGGAACGCAAGGCCACAGTCGACGATAAACATATCGTTTTCGCACTCAATCACCGTCATATTTTTACCAATCTCATGCAATCCGCCCAGCGGTATGATGCGAACGGGAGTTTTTTTCTGTGGGGTAGCAGGGCGTTTGCCGCGTTTGCCCCTTGCCTCAGCCGGCTTCGCGGCGGGCTGCTGTATGGTAACGGCAGCCTGCATGGTAGTAGGCTGAGGCTGCGCTTTTTTCGGTGCACTATGCTGCCTTTTTGGTTTTGGTGCGGCAGGCTTTGCTGCGGCAGGTGCAGGTACCACTACGGCAGCAGCTGCCGCGGGTGCGTCTGCCGCCTCGGTTACCTGAGGTTTCTTTGCAGCGGAATGCTGCGGTCTGCGGTAGCCTCTCTGGCTGCTTTTCGCCTTAGGCGCAATACGTTCAGTCAAGTCAGTTTGCTCGCCAATTCGAGAAACAGGTGCCTGCGGGTTCGCCGTTTTCGGCGCAATTTTTTCTGTGAAATCCTTTAGATCTCCTATCCGATCGTTTGACACTATGTGTACCTCCATTATTATAGAAACCCTCTATGCACAACGAAATAAGCCTGCTTGTTGTTTTGATAAAGCAGGAAAACATAGAAAGTTATATTCGGTTTTGTCCGTTCAAAATTGCCTTAGGTTCCAATATCTAAGCCCTGAGCATGCAGGGCATATCTTCAAAAGAAAATTGTTCCGCACCGTACTATCATGCGGAAACCGAACCCGCTCTGTCTGCAACAAACAGCTGACAGGCGCGGCTATGGCGTCAATCTGCCTAGATAAGCGGAGTTCTGCAGCGGCCACAGTAATCCTTCCGATCACTGCCCGTCCGCTGCGTCTCGCTTACTATGATATTGTAATTCCGAACACTACCTTAGATTAAATTTTATACTCTTTGCTAAAATCTGTCAAGTAAAATTCGAACAATAGCAATTTACGAAATTTTGGAAATTGAGCTTAAGACTAATATTTACAGGCTAATAAGCGGTTTTATCAGCTTTTCATAGCTTTCACAAAGCTCCATTGCCGTTTCGCTGTTGTGAGCTTCGGCAACCAATTTTATGCCGCCGCCGCGCTTTAACGGGCACACCATGACCACGCCGCGGTCATCGCGCAGCACCACGCCCTCGCCGATGCCCTGCCCACCGATGTTTTTGCCGTTTCTTGAGAGCTCCCGTAAAATACCCGCAGGGTTTTTTCCTGTTTTCACCATTACCGATGCGGTATCGAAACCGGGCAGCTGCAGAAACAGCTGTGCAGGGGTAAGACCCTTGTTTTTAAGGTACGCAAGCAGCTTAATGCTGAGCATCAGCGCGTCACGGCTCCAAAGCTGAACGCAGGCAAGTTCTCGTGCTGCACGGTCACTGTCATCGGCAGGGCAGCTGAGATACCGCCGTACCGCCACGCCATGCCGCACCGCCAGCTCATCCATAATACGGGGGAAGTCAAATGGCAGTGCTACGTCGGCCCCTTGCTCAAACTCACTGAGGCAGCATAGCGCCAGTGCCTTGCTGTGGGGCAAATATCCGCTGCCCGCATGTGTGATGCTTACCGTGCCGCCATCCGGCGAAATCTGTAAGGTGAACGTGTCGTCCTGATGAACACCAAGCCGATACAACGTCTGCCGCAGCATGCCCTCCAGCTCACGGTTGGCACTTTTTACCTGTACCCCGATGTCAGAAAGCCCCTGCGGTGCAAATTTAATCAGTTCGTTTTCATACAGCACACGCATTCCGGTGAGGTTGCTCACCTCGCCAAAGCCGGTGCAACTGCACCGCTTGTATTCCCCACGCTGCAAAGTGCCCTCAATTGCCCTCTCCTGCGCGCGGGTGGCGGGCAGCCCGCCCACTGTGAACAGGCGAAGGCTTGCGGTTTCGCCGCCCGAAATGAATACGCCCAGCTTCAGCCCGCAAAAGGCCAAATTAAACCGAAACATCGCTTCAAAGCCCGCTCCGAAATCCAGTGCATCGCAGCCCGCCGAAAGTATGCCCGAAACCAGTGCCTGTGCTAACACCCGTGCAGCACGGTCGGTGGTGCAGCCGATGCCTACCCTGCCCTCTTTGCAGGTAGATCCAACCGCCAAGCCAAGGCGAACCGCCAGCTCGGGAGTAAGCTCCACACCCGCTTCTCCGCTTAAGCCGTTATCCTCAAAGCAGAGGTTTCTACCCGCACCGTACTGTAGGTTATCGCGCAGGGTAACACCCGCCTCTACATGCTTATTGGCCCACACGCGTACTCCCTGACGGATAACAGAGTGCGCACCCGCGACCGCCCCTGCACCCAGCACCGAGTTTTCAAACAGCATTGCCTGCTGCTGTGCGGAAGCACCCGCACAAATTACTGCACCGGTGAGTGTACATCCCTTGCCGGTGTAGCTGTCGGGCAGCAGAATACTGCCCGAAATGCGTGCGCCCGCACCTACCGCCGAACCGTCATCAATTACCGACATGCCGTCGATTACAGTTCCCTCACCAATCTCTACCCCTGTGCCGATGTAAACAGGGGGTACAATGGTGTAATTACCGCGTGGTCGGCTATCTTTAAAAATGTTTCCGGCGTGGTCGCGTGCGCCGTCAATTCGGCAACGTACCTTTCCCTGCAGCATATCCTGCTGGCAGCGGCGGTAGCTTTCTATATCGCCAATGTCACACCAGTAGCCATTGTCCTCGTAGGTTGCAATTTTAAGCCCCTTGCTCAGCAGCTTGGGGAAAAGGTCCTTCGCAAAATCATACTGCTGGTGGCTGGGTACCAGCGCTAGCGCTTGCTGGCTTAAAATGTAAACACCGGTGTTGGCAAGGTTGCTCACCGCCTGTGAAAAGCAGGGTTTTTCTACGAATGCACGCACATCTCCATCTTCATCCACATCCACCAAACCATACTCGCGCGGGTCGTCCACCGCCTTAACGAGAATGGTTGCGGCAGCCCCGCTTTTACGGTGGTGTTTGTACGCAGCGGTAAGGTCAAAGTCACACATTGCATCGCCGCTGATAACAATGCAGCAGACATCTCCCGCTTCTGTTTTAGGCCAAGACTTTTTTGCTGCACCTTGCTCTATACTATAATCAGAAGATTGTGCAAAATATTTTGCCGCGTTTTTAACGCTGCCCGCTGTACCCAGCGGTTCGGTCTCTTCTACAAAGGTAAGGTTGATGCCACAATATTCGCCCCCGTCAAAATGTTCCGAAATGCGCTGCGGCAGATATTGTACCGTCACCGCTGCGTCGGTTACACCGTGCTCTTTGAGCAGTTCTAAAATATATTCAATATTTGGCCGCCCGCAAAGCCTCGCCATTGGTTTTGGCAGGTCACAGGTCAGCGGGCGAAGCCTGCTGCCAACGCCGCCCGCCATAATCACCGCTTGTAACATTGTTTGTCCCTCCGGTTATTAAAATACGTCCAATCGTTACCATTAGTATTGCTCGGTTTTGGCAGTGTTAACCGCAAGACAGAAAAACGTTCCGGCATAATCTTTTGGGAGGATAAAGCAAGATATGATTTATTATCAGAAATTTCGGGTACAATTGCATAGAAAAGTTGCATTTACACCGCGAAGATACTATAATATATGGTAGCAATTTTAAGATACGCAACGTTTATGCCGGCAATGAAGGCAAACTATTTAAAACCGCAGGAGGTAGCCATGCCGCAGGAATTAAAGCATGTTGAAATTTTTACCGACGGCGCATGTTCCGGTAACCCGGGCCCGGGCGGCTACGGCGTGATTCTACGCTGCAACGGTGTGGAAAAAGAGATTTCGGGCGGTGACAAAGCCACCACCAACAACCGGATGGAGCTGCTCGGCCCAATTACCGCGCTGCGTGCACTGAACCAGCCCTGCAGAGTAACGCTGTATACCGACTCGCAATATGTAGCGAACGGCATTAACAAAGGGTGGGCACAGAAGTGGAAGGCCAATGGCTGGATGCGCACAAAAAAGGACCCTGCTCTCAATGCAGATTTATGGGAACAGCTGCTTACCGAGCTTACCCGCCATGAGGTGACAATACAGTGGGTAAAAGGGCATGCGGGGCACCCCGAAAACGAACGGTGCGACCGCTTGGCAGTTGCAGAATGTGAGCGCCATAAATAGTTTTCAAATAGGTATTGATTTTCCTACTAAAAAGGTATATTATTAACTTGTAGGATTAAAATAACAGTTTATATAGAAAAGTACAGATTTATGTCTGGTGGAGGACGATTATGGCAGAAAAAAGATTTGTATACGCAGACAATGCTGCAACCACTAAAATTTCTGATGCTGTTTTTGATGCAATGGTTCCATGGCTGAAAGAAGGCTACGGCAACGCATCCAGCATCTATCGCAAGGGCGATGAAGCTGCACGTGCGCTGAACAAAGCGCGTGAGCAGGTTGCATCGGCGCTCGGCGCACAGCCTCGTGAGATTTTCTTTACCTCCGGCGGCTCAGAGGCCGATAACTGGGCAATCAAGGGTGTTGCCCGTTCCCTCGCTGCCAAAGGCAAAAAGCACATCATTACCTCGGTATTTGAGCACCATGCAGTGCTGCATACCTGCGATACTCTGCGCAAAGAGGGCTTTGAGGTCACTTACATTCCTGTTAACGACAAAGGCTTAGTGAGCGTAGAAGATATTAAGAATGCAATTCGTGAGGATACCGCAATTGTTTCGATTATGTATGCAAACAACGAGATCGGTACCGTTCAGCCCATTGCCGAAATTGGCGCTGTTTGCAAAGAGAAAAAGGTATTATTCCACACCGATGCGGTACAGGCTGTAGGCAATGTGCCCATTGATGTAAAAGAACAGAACATCGATTTGCTGTCGCTTTCTGCACATAAAATTCATGGGCCTAAGGGCGTTGGCGCTATGTACTGCCGCAGAGGCATCGTACTGCCAAACCTGATTGATGGCGGCGGGCAGGAAAGCGGCAAGCGTGCCGGCACCGAAAATGTCGCCGGTATTGTAGGGTTAGGTGTTGCCATTACCAACGCTGTTTCCACCCTGCCCGAACGCATCGCAAGGCTGCGTGCAATGAGAGATCGCCTGATCGACGGTTTGCTGCAAATTTCTCACTCCCGCCTCAACGGCGACCGTGAGAAACGCCTTGCCGCCAACGTCAATATTTCGTTTGAGGGTATTGAGGGCGAATCGTTGCTGCTTACTCTGGATGCAAACGGTATTTGCGCTTCTTCCGGTTCGGCTTGCACCTCGGGCTCGCTTGACCCAAGCCATGTGCTTCTTTCTATCGGGCTGCCCGCCGAGATTGCACACGGTTCTCTCAGGCTTTCTATCAGCGACGAAACCACGGAGGAGGACATCGATTATCTGCTAGCGGTCGTCCCTGAAGTAGTTGCTAAAATACGGGCGATGTCCCCGCTATGGGAAAAAATTGTGGGGTAACACCCCTATCAAACAACAAATGGCTTCCTTCTAAATAAACAGAAGGCTTTTAACCCATAAAAATCTATTTCACAATAAGGCTCGCCATTTTTACAGCGGTGAGCGGATTAGAAAGGAACAAAGCTTATGGCAATGTTATATAGCGACAGAGTTATGGATCACTTCAGCAACCCCCGCAACGTGGGCGAACTTGATGATGCAAACGGCATCGGTGAGGTTGGCAATGCAAAATGCGGCGATATTATGAAAATGTACATCAAGGTGGATAAAGGTGTCATCACTGATGTAAGATTCAAAACCTTTGGCTGCGGAGCCGCCATTGCGACCAGCTCGATGGCTACTGAAATGATTAAGGGCAAAACCATTGAGGATGCATTAAAGGTTACGAACAAAGCAGTTGTTGAGGCTCTTGAGGGCTTGCCACCGGTAAAGGTTCACTGCTCTGTTCTAGCTGAGCAGGCTGTGCGTGCTGCAATTTCCGACTACTATACCAGACTGGGTATTGACCCCACTCCTATCGTAGGCGAAATCGGTGACTGCCATGCATGTGAACACTAACGGTAAAAAAGTACTTGTTGCACTAAGCGGGGGAGTTGACTCCTCCGCTTGTGTTTATTTGCTGCAAAAAGCAGGTTATTCTGTTGAGGCTGTGGTGCTCAACCTCTTCCCTGCTGCGGCACCTACGGTTGCAGCCGCACAGCAAACCGCCGACCTATTGGGTATAAAACTGCATGTGGTAACCGAGCATGAAACATTTTTACACAATGTGATACTGCCATTTTGTGAGGAGTACCGTACCGGTAAAACCCCCAACCCCTGTGTGATGTGCAATCCTTCCACCAAGTTTCACTTTATCCTCAAGGCGGCAGATGAACTTGGCTTTGATTACATTGCCACAGGGCATTACGCCTCGGTGGAGCATATGGTCAAAGACGGTGAGGAGCATTATCTGCTTAAAAAAGCCGACTTTCTGCCGCGCGACCAGAGCTACATGCTCTACCGCTTGGGGCAGGACGTGCTGTCACGCCTGTTGCTGCCGCTGCAGCACCTTGCAAAGGATGCGGTGCGTGCGGTTGCGGCCGAGGCAAAACTGCCCTGCGCCACCAAGCCGGACAGCCAGGAGATTTGCTTTATCCCCGACAACAACTACCCCGCTTACATCGAAAACCTGCTGGGCAAAGCCCCCGAGGGCGACTTTATTGCGCCGGAAGGCAAGCCCTGTGGCAGACACAAGGGTATTTTGCATTATACGGTGGGGCAGCGCAAAGGGCTTGGCATCGCATTGGGACGCCCTGTGTTTATTAAAAGTATCGACGCCGAAACCAACCGCATTTATCTGGCTGATTCGGGCGATGAATACGCAAGCGGTGTGCTGCTGCACAGCTGTGTTGTTCACCCGCACCCTGTTCTTGCAGATACGACCCATCTCGGTGTAAAAATACGCTCGGTTGCAAAAGAAGCCCCTGCTACCGTTACCCTGCTGCCAGACGGCGGAGCTCGGGTAATGTTCGATACCCCGCAGCGCGCTCCTGCCCCCGGGCAGAGCGTGGTATGGTACCATGAGGATTACGTTGTGGGCGGCGGATTCATCGCAGAGCAGATTCAACTGTGATTGTTGTGTATGGTTAAAAAACAGATAGCAAAAGAGTGGTGCCCAAAAGGGTACCACTCTTTTGCTATCTGTGAGCGCGCTTGCCTGTAAGGGTTTCCCCATTTATGCAAGCATCATTCTGTCATTTGCAAATTCATCGCCGCTTACTGTTTCGAATTTCTCCAGCAGATCCTTCACATGGAGGTTTTTCTTTTCCTCACCCTCAATGTCAAAAATCACTCTTCCCTCATGCATCATAATCAAGCGGTTGCCAAGGCGAATGGCATCCTTCATATTGTGGGTGACCATCAGTGTGGTGAGGCTATCTTTTGCTACAATCTGTTCGGTAATCTCCAAAACCTTGCGGGCGGTTTTTGGGTCGAGCGCAGCGGTGTGCTCATCCAGCAGCAGTAGCTTTGGCTTTTGCAGGGTCGCCATCAGCAGGGTGAGTGCCTGCCGCTGCCCACCCGAAAGCAAGCCCACCTTAGAGCTCAAACGGTTCTCAAGCCCAAGGTCAAGCAGCTTCAGGCGCTCTTTATAATCGTCGCGTTCTGCCTTGGTAATGCCCCAGCGCAATCCGCGCCTTTTACCGCGGCGAAATGCCATGGCAAGGTTTTCTTCAATGCCCATATCCGCAGCAGTACCCATCATAGGGTCTTGGAACACACGCCCAAGCAGCGCCGCGCGCTTGTATTCCGGTTGTTTGGTAATATTTAAATTGTCCAGTACAATCGAACCCTCATCACAGGGGAATACCCCCGCCGTAAGGTTAAGTAAAGTGGATTTACCTGCACCGTTGCCGCCGATAACGGTGACAAAGTCGCCTGGTTTCAGGTGCAGGTTTACGCCCCCCAGTGCTACTTTCTCATTGATTGTGCCGGCATTAAAGGTCTTTGATACATTGGTAAGCTTTAGCATCGTTTCCATCCTCCCTTATCTTACAGCTTGCTTGCGTGGAAATTTGCCAAGCTTAAATTTACTCTTAAATACTGGGACAGACAGCGCAATCGCAACTATAATTGCGGTGAGGAGCTTGAGGTCGGTCGATTTCATACCGATTTGCAGCACAGCTGCAATGATGATGCGATATACAATGGAGCCAACCACTACAGAGGCAAGCTTGTAGGCAAAGCTGAAACGCTTGCCCATCAGCACCTCGCCGATGATGACCGATGCAAGACCGATGACAATAGCGCCGATGCCCATGCCCACGTCGGCGTAGCCCTGTGTCTGTGCAACCATTGCACCCGAAAGAGCCACCAGACCGTTCGACAGCATAAGACCTGCAATTTTCATTGCATCGGTATTGCCGCCCAATGCGCGTACCATATATTCGTTGTTGCCGGTTGCACGAATGCAGCAGCCAAGCTCGGTACCGAAAACCCAGTACAGCGCTACAATTACCACCGCTGCTACAGCTAAACCCAGCATCAGTGCAACGGTATTATCCGAAAGCGACGGCACCCATTTTTTAACCTCGGTCACTACGGTGTTTATACCCAGCAAAGGGGTGTTTGCCTTACCCATGATGCGGATATTAATGGAATACAACGCAAGCTGCGAAAGGATACCCGAAAGAATTGCCGGAATTTTCAGTTTTGTATGTAGCATGCCTGTAATGCAGCCTGCAATGCAGCCCGCAACCAGCGCAAACAGTATCGATAAAAATGGGTTCATCCCTTTTACAATTAGGATAGCCGTAACCGCACCGCCCGTTGCAAAGCTGCCATCCACCGTCAAATCTGCATAGTCCAGTACCTTGTACGTAATATAGACGCCAAGCGTCATAATGCCCCACAGCACACCCTGTGCCACTGCACCGGGAACTGCGAGCAGTAAGCCTTGTAGTAAACCCATAGCTGTTCCTCCCAAATATGTTCTAAAATAACAACAATCTACAGCGACAGGAGCTGCAAAAGCCCTCTATCGCTGTAGATGAACGCGGCATTTACCGCGGCAAATTCTGTTACACCTACAGGCCTTTATTGTGCTGCAACGGTCTCCACAATTTGTGCCTTACCCGCCAGCGCCTGAGGAATGGTGATGCCGAGCGCTTCAGCGGTTGTTTTATTGATGATAAGGTCGGTCTCTTTGAGATACTCAATGGGCATATCTGCAGGTTTTGCACCCTCAGCTAAAATTTTAACAGCCATGGCCGCGGTTTGTTTGCCCAGGTTGTAGTAGCTCAAGCCGTAAGTAGCAAGCCCACCGTTTTTGACCATGCCGCCCTCTGCAACAATGACGGGCAGCTTTGCGGGGTTGGCAACCATTGCAACAGTTGCCATACCGGCAGCAATTGTATTATCGGTAGGGGAGTAAACCGCATCTACCTTACCTACCATAGACTGTACAACCTGCTGAACCTCGTTGGAGTTGGAAACGGTGTAATCGACACTTTCAATGCCCATTGCTTTGAGTTCCTCTTTTGCAAGGTTCACCTGAAATACAGAGTTTGCCTCACTGGAGCTGTAGAGCATGCCCACCTTTTTTACGGTTGGAACCAATTCTTTAATCAGGCTCATCTGCTCTTTAATGGGGTTGAGGTCGGAGGTGCCCGAAACGTTGCCGCCGGGTGCTGCATTGGTTGCAACCAGTTTTGCATCGGCAGGGTCGGTAACCGCAGTCACCAAAATGGGAATATCCTTGGTTTTGTTTGCAACCGCCTGTGCCGCAGGGGTAGCAATGGCAAGAATCAGATCGCTTTTGTCGTTCACCAGCTTGTCGGCAATGGTAACACAGTTTGCCTGCTCACCCTGCGCATTCTGGTAGTCGATTTGGATGTTTTTACCGTCTTCGTAGCCAGCCTCTTTCAGTCCGTCAACAAACCCAAGGTATGCCGCATCGAGTGCGTCATGCTCAATCAGCTGAACAACACCTATTTTTAAAATTTTATCTGCAGATGGCTCACTGCTGGGTGCTGCTTCTGGAGCACTGGAAGAAGTGCCGGAAGCAGCCGGAGCCGCGGTTCCGCCACAGGCTGCAAGGCTAAGCGCTACGGATGTTGCCAGTAAAATCGCTAATATCTTTTTCATATTGTTCTTCATCCTCTCAAAAGCGTTATCGCTTTAACGTTATAGTGCTTTAATGCTTTAAAATGGTTAGTGAATAAAGTATACAGCTTTTTTAAATACACGTCAAGTCAGCATCATTACAAACATAAGCTGTATATTACCTGCAAAAATGGTGAATATGCCGTAAAAAAAGCAGAGGGTAATACCCCTCTGCCCTTAACTCTTTTTGCTGTTTTTCACCTCAAGCGGACAAACTACAGTATGCGTTTGTAATTTGTCCATTCAAAGAGTTCTTCTAAAATAAAAAACTGCACTCTCCGCATAAAACAGAGAGTGCAGCATCCATTATTAAATTACTTTAGTTCTGCTGTGCTTTTTTCTTTTCCTCCAGCTTTGCAATCGCATCTTTTCTGGAAAGGTTAATTCTGCCCTGCTGGTCGATCTCGGTTACCATAACCACAATCTCATCACCAACCGAAACAACGTCCTCTACCTTCTCAATACGGCTGTTTTCCAGCTTGGAAATGTGGCACAGGCCCTCTTTACCCGGAGCAATTTCAACAAATGCACCGAAGGTCATAATTCTTGTAACCTTGCCTTTGTAAATCGCGCCCACTTCGGGGTCGATAGCGATGGTCTCTATGACCTGAACTGCACGGCGGCAATCTGCCATATTGATTGCAGATACAAACACCTTGCCGTCATCCTCAATATCGATTTTGACGTTGCAGTCCGCACAAATTTTCTGGATTACCTTGCCGCCCGAACCAATGACTTCTCTGATCTTATCAACAGGGATCTGGATCGAAATCATCTTGGGTGCGTATTCTGAAAGCTCTGCGCGGGGCTCGGGAATAACAGGAGTCATAATATCATTAAGAATATAATCTCTCGCTGCATGAGTTTTTGCGAATGCTTCTTTCACAATTTCGGGGGTCAAGCCGTCAATTTTGAGATCCATCTGGATTGCGGTGATACCCTTATGGGTGCCGCCAACCTTAAAGTCCATATCGCCAAAGAAGTCTTCCAGCCCCTGAATATCAACCATGGTCATCCAGCGGTCGCCCTCGGTAATAAGGCCGCAGGAGATACCCGCTACAGGAGCCTTGATGGGAACACCGGCATCCATCAGAGCCAATGTAGAGCCGCAGATGGCGCCCTGCGAGGTGGAACCGTTGGAGGAAAGAACCTCAGAAACCAGACGCATTGCATACGGAAACTCCTCCACGGAGGGAAGAACGGGCTCAAGGGCTTTCTCTGCAAGCGCACCGTGGCCAATTTCACGTCTGCCGGGGCCTCTGCTGGGCTTGGTTTCACCCACCGAGTAGGAGGGGAAATTGTACTGATGCATATAGCGCTTGGTCTCTTCGCCGTCAATGCCGTCAAGAATCTGCGCGTCACGCAGCTGGCCGAGGGTTGCGATGGTTAGCACTTGTGTTTGACCACGGGTGAACATACCAGAGCCGTGTACGCGGGGAACCAAGCCGACCTGTGCATTCAGAGGTCTGATTTCATCAATGCCTCTGCCGTCAACACGTTTGCCCTCATCAAGCAGCCATCTTCTTACAATAAATTTTTGCAGCTTGTAGATGCATTCATTAATCATTGCGATTTTTTCTGGGTACAGTTCATCAAATTTAGCATGGATATCATCGACGATGGGAGCAAGGTTCGCATCTCTCTGATTCTTGTCATCGGTATCCAGTGCAACCTTGACACGGTCGATGGCAAAATCTTTGATTGCCTCGAACATATCGTGGTCAACTTCCTGAGATTCAAATTCAAATTTGGGTTTACCGATTTCAGCGACAACACCTTTGATGAAATTAACGATTTTTTTGTTTTCTTCGTGGCCCATCAAAATCGCTTTTAGCATGGTGTCGTCGTCGATTTCGTTCGCGCCCGATTCAATCATAACGATTTTCTCATCGGTAGAAACAACGGTGGTGGTCATCTGGGAAACCTTGCGCTGCTCAGCATCCGGATTGATGATGATTTCGCCATCCACAATGCCCATGTTCACGCCCGAAACAGGGCCGTTCCATGGGATGTCGGAGATTGCAATTGCAAAGGAAGCTCCGAGCATACCTGCAAGCTCGGGCGAGCAATCGGGGTCAACCGACATAACGGTCATAACAACCGAGCAGTCGTTTCTCATATCCTTAGGGAACAAAGGACGAATGGGACGATCGACACAGCGGGATGCCAGAATTGCCTTATCGGAAGGTCTGCCCTCTCTTTTAAGGAACGAGCCGGGGATTTTACCGACAGAATACAGCTTCTCCTCGTAATCTACCGAAAGGGGGAAAAAGTCGATGCCGTCGCGGGGACGCTGGCTTGCTGTGACGTTGCACAAAACGGTGGTTTCGCCGTAACGGACAAGACAAGAGCCGTTTGAGAGTGCACACATTTTACCGGTTTCAAAGCTGATCTTTTTACCGGCGTATTCTGTTTCAAATACTCTGAAATTTTCAAACATAATTTTGCTACCTCCATCGTGCCCCGGCAGCTTTCGGGTTTAGCAATAAATCCGCTGTTCAAACTTGTGTTTGAGCCTCCGATTCACTGCTAAATCACCTTTAGGCAGCCGAAGCTGGTTTTATTTTTCTACCTATTTCACCTGTGTTCGGGCCTATGCCTTAGACAGAATTGTGAATTTAGTTACTGTGTAAATATGCACCGAAAGGCAGATGAAAATCCATCTGCCTTCCGAATAGCAATCATTACTTACGTAAGCCAAGTTTTGCGATAATCGCACGGTAACGCTCGATATCCTTTTTCATCAGGTAGTTGAGCAGGTTACGTCTATGACCAACCATTTTCAACAGACCGCGTCTGGAGTGGTGATCTTTCTTGTGGATTTTGCAATGTTCGGTGAGTTCAACAATTCTCTTGGTGAGAATTGCGATTTGAACCTCGGGAGAGCCTGTGTCATTTTCGCTCAGGCGGTTTGCTTCGATTACTGCATTTTTTTCTTCTTTTAAAAGCATTGTAATACCTCTTTCTTTTATTACCGTGTATCGCAGCAGAGGGTAGGTATGTTCCCGTTTGACGGGCTTAATCCCTAAGCCGAGGTAACGGCTGCGTTAGCCTTATAAGTATAGCACAAGTGTCTATCATTGTAAAGCAAAAACTTCACATACTTCCATTGCCTGCTGTGCATCTCGATGGATGTTTCTTTTCAGCTCTTCCACCGAAGAAAATTTAATTTCAGGGCGCAAAAACTGTACGAGAGTAACCGGTACGTGCTTGCCGTAGAAATCTGCATCGATCCCCATGATATAGGTTTCTGCAAGCGGAACATTATCACTCTTCACCGTTGGCTTAACTCCAATACTCGTAACCGCAGGGTACTGCCTGCCCTCCACCTCGGCAAACGAAGCGTATACACCAAACCTTGGCAGCGCAAAGTTCACAGGGAACGGCTGATTGATGGTGGGGGCATCGATGGTTCTGCCCAGCCGCTTGCCGTGCACCACTGCAAAATCAAAGCCATAGCGTCTGCCAAGCAGGCGGTTTACTGTCTCAATATCCCCCTCGCGCAGCGCCTCACGAATGCGGGTGGAGCTGATTGCCTTGCCCTCATCCAGAATGGCAGGTACCACACAAAGTTCAATACCAAAACGCCCGCACAGCTGCTTCATGTCATCAATCGTGCACTGGGCACCTTTGCCAAAGCGAAAGTCGTAACCGCAGCACACCGCTCTGGCGCGGTACTGCCCGTACAACATATCGCGCACAAATTCTTCCCCTGTCATATCTTTGAACACATCAAAATCGGGGCAAAAGATTTCTTTTACGCCAAGCTTGTACAACTCGGCCTCTTTGGTCTCCTCGGTTGTGATGATACCGCTGCATGCTTTGGCTGCAGGTGAGCCGTGATTGGTGGTAAAGGTGAATACGCAGGGGTCCAATGATAGCTCACATGCAAGCTCCACCGCTTTACCTACCACCGCTTGATGCCCCCTGTGCACGCCATCAAAAAAGCCTAGAGCAATAGCAGCGCCCTTAGTTTCTCCAATTGTATTCAAAAACATACCACCTCCTTACACCAAAGAAAACAATTTATCCATATGAAGTTCATTTTTGTCATAATCGTTGTGTGCTATTCCTAAAAATTTAGTCTCACCGCCATAAACGGCGAAGGTACCGTCTATTCTGGGAATCTTATTGCGCACTAGGTCGAGCCTTACACCGTTTTGAAACAGCTTGGCGCGCCGTTCATCCAATGTTACACGGGGCAATGCCGCGAACACCGATTCAATCGGCAGTAGACGCTCAAACAGCGTACCGGCCTGTGACTCCTGCTGTGCCTGCTCCAACGTGATACAGTCGCGCAACATAAAGCCCGCTGCCTCGGTGCGGCACAGCTCGGTGAGGGTTGCACCGCAACCCAAGGCTTCGCCAATGTCATGGCAGATGGTGCGGATGTAGGTGCCCTTTGAGCAGCTTACATCGATGGTGTAAGTGTGAGCAATATCGTCTGACTCAAGCAGGTTCAGTTCATACACCGTGACGGGGCGTGTCTCGCGCTCTATCGTTTTGCCCTCTCGCGCAAGATCGTAAAGCCGCTGCCCATTCACCTGTATTGCCGAGTACATCGGCGGCAGCTGTTCAATATCACCTGCGAAGCGTTCCAACACAGCCTGTACATCGGCGGTAGTGGCCATCACCGGGGCTTCGCTGAGCACCTTGCCGGTAATGTCCTGCGTATCGGTGGTGAGTCCCAGCCGAAAGCGAGCACGATAGCGCTTGTCCTGGTTTGGCATAATATCGCATGCTTTTGTTGCACCCTCGAAAAACAGCGGCAACACGCCGGTTGCCATCGGGTCGAGCGTGCCGGCATGCCCGATTTTGCGAATTTTTGATATGCCGCGCATCTTGGCGATTACGTCAAACGAGGTAAACCCGGCGGGTTTATTAATCAGTAATATTCCTGTCATGAAAACCTCCAAAAATGGGGCTTTGTTCGTCTTCAGACGAAAAACTCACCTAAATAATCTCCCGCAGATGAGCCAAGCCCTGCCGGAAAGGCAACCTCTCCGGACTTTTAAAAGAAAATGCGACGCAGGCAAGCCCCAACCCATTACAGCAGAGAAAGCTGCCAGGTTCCCCTAACAGCTTCTTCTCATTGCCTGCTATCCACAGCAGCGAACCTTGCGCTGTCAACAAATACCTGTATCCAACCTATTTGCAGGTGCATCTGCAAACGCCTGCTCTACTACGTCCAGCACTTTTTTCTTTGCGTTTTCCAGTGTGTCTGCAATAAAACAACCCGAAGCGCGCGCATGACCGCCGCCGCCAAGCCGTGCACAGATTTCGGATGCATCGATGTATTTACCGGTGCGCAGCGAAACTTTGAACCCGTCTTCTTTTTCGCGCAGGGTAACGCCTACCTCAACGCCCTCAATCTGACAGGGAATGGTAGAAACACCCTCCAGCTCACTGTCGTCCGCACCCGCTTTCTCGAGCATTTCGCGTGTCATACAAATCACTGCACACTTGTTGCCGAAGTGGTACTCCATGGTATTGTACACCTCGCGCTCTATCGCGATTCTGCTCTGGGTTTTGCGCCCAAACATCTCACGGTTGATCTCTGCGTTATCCACACCTAGGTCAATCACACGGGATGCGATGAGATGGGTTTTTGCAGTGGTATTGGAGAAACGGAAGCAACCGGTATCGGTGGACAAGCCGGTGTAAATACAGGTTGCCATAGCAAGATCAAGCGGAACACCCAGTCTGTCAATCACATCGGCTACCACCTCGGCAGTGGCTGCGGCATCCGCCACCAGGTAGGTTTCTTTTGCATAAAAGGTGTTGGACGGATGATGATCAATACAAAGGTCCACCCGGTCGGTATATTTTTCACTGTTTTTTCCAAACAGCTGAGTGTCGGCAATATCCGCCGCCACAATAAACTGTTCGGTAAACTGCTCCGGCACATAATTGGGGAACATAAACCGGTAGCGCGGCGGAAAAGGATCAGAGCATTCCACACGGGCTCGCTTTCCCATTGCCTGCAATGCAAACAACAGAGCAAAGCAAGAGCCAAGCGTGTCTCCGTCAGGATTTTGATGTGCCAATATCAGAATGTTATCCTGCTCTTTCAGCCGCTCACATACCTGTTCGAGCGTAATTTCACTGCCCATCCATGTTCCCCCAATCTTAATTGTGTTTCGGGCGCTCGATATCTTCCATAATCTTGAGAATCTCTGCGCTTTGCTCAATGGAGTTGTCGGCAACAAATTTTATCGATGGTGTATGGCGTAAAGCCAAGCGGCTTCCCAGTTCGCGGCGAACAAAGCCAGCTGCGTTGTTCAGCCCCTTTACCGCCTCGGTAGCGGCCTGAATGCCGTCAAGTGAGCTGATATACGCCTTGCACACCGAAAGGTCTCTCGCGAGATCAATCTTTACAATGCTTAGCATGCCGGTGATTCTGGGGTCTTTCAGTGTTGCCATAATCGCCGTCAGCTCACGCTTTACATCTTCTGTTGTACGGTCTGCCCGATAGCTTCCCATAATTTATCTCCTATTTTTATCATTGCATCTGTCTTTGTTGTATTTTCGTTCATGGCAGAGTGTACAGCTAAGCTGCACTACTCTGCCCAAAAACAGCGAATATTACCCGCTAGTTTTCGCGATATTCCTCTACCTCGTAGGCTTCAAAAATGTCGCCCTCTTTGATATCGCTAAACTTTTCAAGGCTCATACCGCACTCATAGCCGCTTGCCACTTCTTTAACGTCATCCTTAAAGCGTCTGAGGCTATCCAGTTTGTCATCTGCAACAATGATGCCGTCACGCACAATGCGGATCTTTGCATTTCTGGTAATTTTGCCATCCAGTACATAACAGCCGGCAACCTTGCCCACGTTGGTAATGGTAAGCACCTGACGAACCTCTGCTCTGCCCAAATCGACATCGCGGTACTTCGGTGCAAGCATGCCCTTCATTGCGGTGCTAACTTCCTCAATTGCATCGTAGATGATGCGGTACAGGCGGATATCAACCCCGTCGTTGTCTGCTTTGAGCTTAGCAACAGGATCGGGGCGAACGTTAAAGCCAACGATGATTGCACCGGAAGCAGCCGCGAGCATAACGTCACTTTCGCTGACTGCACCGACCGCGCCGTGAATAACACGAACGCGAACCTCTGCGTTGGATATCTTCTCAAGCGACTGACGAACAGCCTCTACCGAACCGGCAACATCTGCTTTGACGATAATCGGCAGTTCTTTCATTTCGCCCTCGGCAATCTGATCAAACAGATTATCCAGTGTAACTTTGTTATAGCTCTGGAAGACCTCTTCCTTCTGATGATGCTTTCTTTGCTCAACCAGCTCGCGTGCCAGTTTTTCATCTCCAACTGCGTTGAAGATGTCGCCTGCTGAGGGCACCTCGGTGAGACCGGTAATCTCGATTGGCACGCTTGGGCCTGCCTCTTCTACTTTCTCTCCGCGGTCGTTCTGCATAACGCGCACTCTGCCGATAGCCGTGCCCGCAATAACAACATCACCGGTGCGAAGGGTACCGTTTTGTACCAGAATGGTTGCAACCGGGCCGCGGCCTTTATCGAGTTTTGCCTCGATAACAGTACCTTTTGCCAGTCTGTCGGGGTTCGCTTTGAGCTCTTTTACCTCTGCAACCAGTTGAACCATTTCAAGCAGAGTATCGATACCCTCGTGCGTTTTCGCAGAAATAGGAACGCAGATAACATCGCCGCCCCATTCCTCGGGAACCAGCTCGTGCTCGGTAAGCTCCTGCTTTACCTTATCGGGGTTTGCAGTAGGCTTATCCATTTTATTGATTGCAACTATAATCGGCACACCTGCCGCTTTTGCATGATTAATCGCCTCAACGGTCTGTGGCTTGATGCCGTCATCCGCCGCGACAACGAGGATTGCAATGTCGGTAATCTGTGCTCCGCGCGCTCTCATAGAGGTAAACGCCGCATGTCCCGGTGTATCTAAGAAGGTGACATGACTGTCGTTAAGGCTGACGCGGTATGCACCAATGTGCTGCGTAATACCGCCTGCCTCGCCTGCGGTAACCTGTGCGTTACGAATAGCATCGAGCAGAGAGGTTTTACCGTGGTCAACGTGGCCCATAACAACAACAACCGGGCTTCTGGGCTGCAGGTTCTCGGTGTCATCCACACTGTCGTCGATTAGACGGTCTTCAATGGTGACAACAACCTCTTTTTCAACCTTAGCGCCAATTTCCATTGCGACAAGTGCTGCGGTATCGTAGTCGATCACATCGTTCTGTGCCGCCATAACGCCGTTGAGCATCAGCTTTTTGATAATCTCGGCAGCCTGAACCTTCAGCTTGAGTGCAAGATCGCCAACCGTGATCTCATCGGGGATGGTGATCTCGAGCTTCTGGCGTCTCTGGCGCTCCATCTCGAGCTTGCGGAGCTTCAGCTGCTCCTGCTCGCGGCGCGAGTAGTTGGGCCTTCCGCGCTGAGCACTGCGTTGTGTCAGCTTTTGCTTTTTCACAATATTATCTTTTGCAAAGGTAGTGGGCGCAATTTGCTCGTATTTTTCGTTGTATTTGTCAAGGTTAACCTGTGAGGTTCTCATATCAACCACACGTACGTCTCTACCCTTATTGCCCTGTGCATCTACCACAAGCGGAGCGGCAGGCTTGGCAGGGTTGACAGCCGGACGCTGATAGGATGGTTTGGATGGCTGTGGTTTTGGAGACGGCGCATTGTTATTGTTGTACGGTTTGTTGCCCTGATATGCAGGGCGCTGGCCGCCTTGCCCGCCGCCTTGGTACGGAGGACGATTGCCCTGCTGATAAGCGGGGCGCTGGCCGCCTTGCCCGCCACCTTGGTACGGAGGACGATTGCCCTGAAATGCAGGCCTTTCGCCCTGCTGTTGCCCACCCTGATACGGAGGACGCTGGCC
>NZ_DALZQO010000026.1:36612-48891 GCF_032017025.1 Hydrogenoanaerobacterium sp. | reverse complement strand
GTCTATTTCTCATTCGATAAAACCCCTGTTACCATTTAATATTTCATCTGCAAGAGCCTGTGCGACAGCCACTGTCGTACAGGCTCTTTGTTTACTTTACGACAAAATATGCTATACTGTACCTATGTAATTTTTGAATAGAATGGAGAGAGAACGATGAGTTATGTGCCAACTATGGAGCAGGCGCAGGAGATTTTGCAGCGGTATAATCAAGATGATTTCCACTTAAAGCATGCGGCAATCGTCTCGGGCGTAATGGGGTGGTTTGCAAAGGAATACGACCCCGAAAATGAGGAGTTCTGGCGTGTGGTAGGCCTGCTGCACGACCTCGATTTTGAGCAGTTCCCCGAGCAGCACTGTGTAAAATCGCAGGAGCTGATGAAAGAGCTCAACATTGACGAGCGCATCATCCGTGCTACGGCAAGCCATGGCTACGGCCTCTGTGTGGATATCCGCCCGGAGCATGTGATGGAGAAAATTCTGTACGCAACCGATGAGCTTACAGGGCTGATCGGTGCCGTTTCGCTGATGCGCCCCTCTAAAAGTGTAAGCGACCTCGAGCTGAAATCGGTGAAGAAAAAGTTTAAGACCTCCGCCTTTGCAGCAGGCTGCTCGCGCGAGGTCATCAGCAATGGCGCAGAGATGCTTGGTTGGGAGCTGGATGACCTAATCAGCCGCACCATTTTGGCAATGAGAAGCCTGATGGATACCATGGAAATTTAAGATAGCAACTTGGAAGGGGGCGCAGCTGTGAATGACGATACAAGCGTGGGTATCCCTGTAAGAACCTTTGTCACCAACGTACCGGACAAAGCAGGTGCGTTCCTGCTGGCAAACAGAATTATTTTGCAAAACGGCGGCAATATCATGCGGGTCAGCTACAATAAGGCGGTCGACCTGCACACCATGTTTATTGATGTACAGGGCAGTACCCGCAGCTTGGATGCAATTTCGCAGCAGCTGCAGGCCATCGGCTACCTTGGTAACTGCCTTGCCGAAACACAGGTGATGATGGTAGAGCTGAAAATACCGGACGAGCCGGGTGCACTTTACCCTGTTTTAAAAATTCTCGACCGCTACGACATCAACATCAGCTACATTAACTCCAGCCCCAACGGTACCCCGTACCAAAACTTCCGCATGGGGCTGCTGATTGAAAATCCGAAGGTAGTAAAGCTGCTGCTCGACGACATCAGTGAGCACTGCCCCATCGATATTCTGGAATACGATGCGTCCGAGGCAAGCCTTGACAACACCATCTTTTACATTCGTCTTGCCAACGACATGCAAAAAATGTTTTACCTCAGCGCAGAGCGCACGATGGAATTTATTTCGGAGGCGAATCGTATTTTACAGCTGCTGCAAGATAGGGGCGAAAACCCCCAAAAGGTGTTTGATTATATCCACCGCTTTGCCGCGTTTATAAAACGCTATGAGGGCGAACAGTTTCAGCCCGATGTAAACAGCCGGCAGGTGAGCGCACAGGTAACGCTGCATACCATAGAGCCACCCTGCGGTAGCAACACCTACGTGCTGGAAACGCAGGACGAACTGGTGCTCATTGATACCGGATTTGCAGTGTATGCGCGTGAAATGCTTGCACTGCTGCGCCGCCTGTTCCCCGATTGGGCGCAGCGGAAAAAGCGCATTTTTATTACGCATGCTGATGTAGACCATTGTGGGCTGCTCAACGTCATCACCGATGCCGAGCTGTGGCTCAACCGTAAAAGTGCCGAAAGCCTGCGTTTGCAGTGGCTAAACCAGCCCGATTTTCGCGAGCGTAAATCGTTTTGTATGGGCTACAGCAAGCTGAGCCGCATTATTACAAGCTACCAGCCGCCCGAGCAAGATCGTTTTTATCTAATTGATGATGAAACCACCCCCGAAGAACATGAAGACCTGTTAAAGATAGGAGCCTTTACCGTGGGCGACCTCGATTTTGAGGTGTTTGAGGGCAGCGGCGGGCACCTCTATGGCGAAATGATTTTTTTGTGCCGTGCACACAGTCTTATTTTTACCGGTGATAATTTGGTGAATATCAGCGGTTTCTCATTTGAACGTGCCGAGTTCAACTCGCTTGCACCTTACCTGATGACCAGTGTAAATGTGGATTCTAAGCGCGCTACAGCAATGCGCCGCCAAGTCATTTCGCTGATTGAGCAGACCGAACAACAAACCGGCAGCTCCTGCTTAATTCTGGGTGGGCATGGGCCTCATTCCCGCCTGCGAGAAGGAAAGCTTGTCACAGCGGAATAGTTATTTTGGAGCAAAACAAAAGGCTGAGATGATTTCATCTCAGCCTTTTTCTCAAGTTCCCAATATCCTTTTGCAAAGTGTGCAGCCGGTAGGCGTACCCGCACAGCCGCCCAGTGCAGTTTCACGCAGCTCAAATGGCAGGCTCCTGCCCACACGGTACATCGCCTCCACCATCTCGTCGAACGGAATAAGGTTACGTATGCCGCTCAGCGAAATCTCCGCTGAGATAAGCGCGTTTGAGGCGCCGATGGCGTTGCGTGTTTGGCAGGGAGATTCCACCAGCCCCGCAACAGGGTCGCACACCAACCCCAACAGGTTGCTGATTGCCATTGCCGCCGCCGAAAGGCATTGCTCGGGGCTGCCGCCCATCAGCTGGGTCACTGCGCTCGCTGCCATAGCACTTGCAGTGCCAACTTCTGCCTGGCAGCCGCCCTCTGCACCTGCAATGGTTGCGTTGCGTGTAAACAGGTAGCCTACCGCGCCGGTGTTCAGCAGGGCATCCACCATCTGCTCGTCGGTAAAACCAAATTCCTCTTGTACGGCGAGGAACACACCCGGTATCACACCCGAAGAGCCCGCTGTCGGCGCTGCCACAATCAGCCCCATCGAGGCGTTTACCTCCAATACACCCATTGCATAGGCAATTGCTTTTGCAGTGGTTTGCCCGCACACGGGCGCAGTACGCAAGCGGCGTGTCTGCAACTTTTGTGCCTCGCCGCCAATCAGCCCACCCATGGAGATGAGTTGCTCGGTGAGCGATTTGTGCACCGCCTGCTTCATAATTTCATAAGAGGCGCTCAGCTTCTCCAGAACATCCTCGCGTGAACCGCCCATATGCTCGGTTTCACGCAGCAGCATTGCCTGCGATATGGTACAGTAGTTCTGCTCACACATGGAGAGCAGAGCTGCTCCGCTTGAAAAATCCATTGTTGTTCCTCCCACAGCACTAAATGTGAATCAGCAGTGCGCTTTCAATGTGCTGGTTGCTCTCAATTTTTTCGGCCGTACCTTCAGGGATGTCGCCGTCTACCTCAATAATGGTGTAGGCGGTTTCCCCCTTATTTTCACGGTACATCCGCATAAACGCAATGTTGATTTGATATTCGCTGAGGATTTTGGTGATGTAGGCTACAACGCCGGGCTTGTCCAGCTGGCGGATGAGCAGGGTGTTGTAGTTGCCCGACAAACTAACGTTTACGCCGTTGATGCGTTCGATTTTGCAGTTGCCGCCGCCGGTAGAAACGCCGCGTACTGTGGTGACTGTGCCGCTTTGCGCGGTGATAGCGATATCGACGGTGTTGGGGTGTAGGTCTTTTTCGGTTTCGTTCACTTCAAAGTGGTACTGCAAACCGGCTTCGTCCGCCATACAGAACGACTCCTTAATGCGCGCATCCTCGGTGCCAAAGCCCAAAATGCCCGCAACCAAGGCGCGGTCGGTGCCATGCCCCCTATAGGTTTTCGCAAACGAGCCGTACAGGGTAAACTCGGCTTTTACAATGCGTTCCTTCACCAGCTTGCCCGCCAACAGCGAAATACGCAGCGCACCGGCGGTGTGCGAACTGGATGGCCCGATCATATTCGGCCCAATCACATCAAATATGCTGATTTCTTTCATAGAATAAGGCTCCTCAAATGCAGTGAATTTGTAGCTGTTGCTGAACTATGTGTTCAGAGCTATCATACCACTTGTAATGGGTAGTATGTCAATATATAATAAGGATATAATGTATCATTTACCAAAAGAAGCGTATAAAACGTTTAATTTCCATAAAAGGACTTGATAAAGGATGAAAAGGATCATAGCAGATTATCATATGCACAGTATTTCGCCGGATGCACGTATACCGATGGAAAAGATGTGCCTTGCGGCAATCGAGCGTGGGCTTACCGAGATTGCGGTAACCGACCATGTTGAGATCTACGCACCCGATTATCAGGGCAAAGAGCCGCTGATGTTTGATGACGCTTACCTCGACCGTTACTTTGTCGAGTGGGAGCATTGCCGCGAAAAGTTTGATGGTAGGCTGATTGTCCGCCGCGGCATTGAATTGGGGCAGCCCGATTGCAACCGCGAAAATGCAAAACGGATTTTGGAGAAATATCATTTTGATTACGTGCTGGGCTCTATTCATAAGCTGTATGCGGTGGATTTGGCCTTTAAGCATTATTCTGAAAGAACCAACGACAGCATTGCCCGCAAAAACTTAGAACTGCTCTATGAACTTGCGGATATTGGTGATTTCGATTGTATGGGCCACATTGACCTTATTAAGCGTTATGCTACACGCCAAGGGCAGCAGGTGAGCCTAATGAAATACCCTGAGGAGCTGACCGCCATTTTGAAGCGTTTGGTGGAACGTGGCAAGGGGCTTGAAATCAACACCTCAGGTTTGCGCCAGGGGCTTGGTGAAACTTTACCCGCGCTTGATATCTTAAAGCTTTACCGTCAGCTTGGCGGAGAGGTGCTCACCGTCGGCTCAGACGCCCATCGCGATACCGACGTCGCCGCTGACTTTGATGCCGCGCTTGAACTTGCACTTGCGGCAGGCTTTACCAAACTTGCCCTGTACGAAAACAGAAAGTGCAGTTTTTACTCCATTGCAGATTAATTGCTTTATAGAAAGCGCCGTATGATTGAAGTAATCATGCGGCGTTTCTCGTTGTATTGGTAGGGTATTCCAGCCTAATCATCTTTTTTATAAATTTTTAACCGCACAATACGCTCATCTATAAGCACCTCGGCGCTGTCGATCATCTGCCCAACAAGGTGCAGCTCGGAGCTCTGCCCAAGGCTGCTTGCACCTGCAAGCTCCCAAAAAAATTCTTCCAGACCCTGATTTTTTTCAACCGTTTTTAAAAAACGGTTGAGATCCTCTAACGTTTTGCGCTCAGAGGGCAGATACCCGCTTTGCAGCGAGAGTTCATAACCACCGGAGCACTTTTTGATATCAATCTTCACTTCATCCGAGCCGACATTGAAGAAAAAGGTAATCAGCTCATCTACAATCTTTGTTATTTTTTGACGTGTTGTGTTCATGCTTGCGGCTCCTTTCTAAATGTCTCGATGAGTGGTATGAGCACAATGCATACCAAACCTGCAGCGAACCCGTTGTTATAGAGATTGAGCCCTCCATGCAGGGTGCCTACATTGAGCACCACCGATGCATGCACCACGCCTGCAAGAAAGCCCCACTTCCAGCCGAACTGGCCTGCAATGGGGGCCAACGCTGTCGAGAACAGGGCGGCCAGCAAAACACTCGAGTCTTGTAAATCCCATACCATAAGAAATGAGCTCACAACAACGCCGCCCATTACCGGCAAAATATTGCGCAGGTGCTTGCCAAACGCACCAAAACCGCAGATGGTAAAGATGCCGCCGATGGTTGGGCCATTGAGCGCGCCGCCCACCAGCAGTACATACAGTGTGCCTGCTAAGCCAACCACACCCATGTTAATAAGTGTAATGGGGTATCCGTCCAGCAGAATAAAGTCTGCCACAGCGCGCCCCGAATGACGGAATATTCGTTTGAAGTTTGCAAAGCTGTGCCCGTTTAGCAGCCAGCCTAATAGCACCATAGCAGCAAACAGTACAAACAAAAAGCCGCCAAGAAACAGGTTGTTGCCCTCGCTCCATTGCAGGTGGGCTTCAAATATGTAACCAAACGATTTGCAGATCGAGGCAAGCACCATACCGATTAACCCCGCCGCAAAGCCGACATTATACAGGTTATAGCCCTGATGGAGCCGCAGAGCATAGGACGAGATGGGTGGTAGCAGAAACCCAATCAGCGTACCCACACCAATGACTAGAACCAACTGTAAAAGCGGGTGATCTCCTCCGATGACCGCCATCTCGGTGACAACGGGGGAGAGGCAGGTACCAAACAAAGCAACATAGACGTAGCGGCTGAACGGCTCTTTTTTATAGCGTGAAAACAAAAAAACGCCCAGCAGAATGGGGAATATGTTGAAAATATCTTTGCCAAACAGGGCAAAGCCCGACATCAAAAACAGGCAGGCAACGCTGATACCCGAAAACGGCAGCTTGCAAGCACACAATAGCGCGATTGAGATCAGCATCACCAGCCCTGCATTAACAAATGCGGCACCCATTCCGCCTATGACGATAGAATCGGTAATCAGCCCCGCCTGAGCTTTTATAATATCCCCAATACCCGTTATGATTTTATCCGGGATGTCGCAGAGTAACCCAAAGCCGACCAGTATCAGCGCAAAAATCAACATCGTTATAAAAATAAAATTGCTGGGATGGTTGCTGTCATAATGGAAATACTCTTTCAACATTATCGTCCTTCCTATCGCTTTTTCGTATAAAACAAAAAAGCAGGCATGGTATCTGTCACGTGAGTGACCTCTTAAGCCAATGTCGCTTTGCAATTAAAATTATTTAAAATAAAGAATTCGGTGGTCTTATCTGGTAGCACGTGGTATTATTATATCGAAAAACAAATTGCCGCGCAAGAATGGTTTGGACTTTGGGCAACATTTTTTTTAAGAATTTGCATAAAATAGGAAAAGCACGTTGCTAAGAAAGAAGCGCCCCAGTGTCACTTCATTCATACAGCAATGCAAACTATGGCGTACTTGCCGAAAAAAGAGGAGTAATCGCATGGATTTCGTTGAGATACTTAAGGTTGTGGTGCTAGGCATCATTGAGGGTGTTACCGAGTGGCTGCCCATCAGCAGTACGGGACATATGATTTTGGCGGATGAGTTTATCAAGCTGAGTATCACACCCGAATTTAAAGAGATGTTTCTTGTTGTGATTCAGTTGGGTGCTATTCTTGCGGTTGTATTGTTGTACTTTCGCAAGCTGAACCCTTTTGCACTGAGTAAAACACCGGCCGAGCGCCGCGATACGGTGATACTATGGCTTAAGGTATTGGTTGCGATTCTTCCCGCCGCCATCATCGGTATCCCGTTTAATGATGAGATTGACAAGCTGTTTTATAACTATCAGACGGTCACTGTCACACTTATCGTTTATGGCGTACTGTTTATTCTGCTTGAAAACCGCAACCGCGGCCGCAAGCCCCTTGTTAAAGATTTTTCGCAGCTTACCTATAAAACCGCCGCTTTAATCGGTGTGTTTCAGGTGCTGGCGCTTATCCCGGGTACCTCGCGTTCGGGGGCAACCATTCTTGGTGCTATTTTGCTGGGTACCTCACGCTATGTTGCTGCGGAATTCTCCTTTTTCCTCTCCATTCCTGTTATGTTCGGTGCAAGTGCGATTAAACTCCTCAAGTTTGGCTTCCACTTTACGAACGATGAATGGGTAATTTTGCTTACCGGCATGGTGGTTGCCTTTGCGGTATCGGTTCTTGCCATCAAATTCCTAATGGGCTACATTAAAAAGCACGACTTTAAAGTATTTGGCTGGTACCGCATTGTGCTTGGTATAGTTGTTGCAATCTACTTTATGTTCTTTGCAAAGTAACGGAGGAAAAAATATGAAGGCCATCTGGCACTATAACACCGAAATCGGTAAAATTGCAATTGTAGAAGAGAAGGGTTTCATTACCAACCTGTACTTCGAAACTGATTGTATCCCACAGCGAGAAGAGTTGCAGCACAGTGAAACCGACGTTCTAAAGGAGGCTCATCGTCAGCTGCAGGCTTACCTTACGGGTGAGTTGCGCCGGTTTTCACTGCCTCTTTCACCGACGGGCACACCATTTATGCAGTGCGTATGGCAAAGCCTTTGTGAAATACCTTACGGCGAAACCGCTAGCTACAAACAAGTTGCGGCTAAAGTCGGTAACGTAAAAGCCTGCCGTGCTGTGGGGCTTGCAAACAATAAAAACCCGATCCCGCTGTTTATCCCCTGTCACAGGGTGGTGGGGGCAGACGGTAAGCTGGTAGGCTACCGCGGAGGGCTGGAGCTGAAGAAAAAGCTTTTATGCCTTGAAAAGATACTTTAGAATTAGAATGGTGCTTACGCCATTAAAACAGCCGCCGGTCATCGCGACCGGCGGCTGTTTTAATACTTTGTCCATTTACGAAGGCGATAATAGACGTCACCGCCGCGGCAAGCAGACAACAAGATTCAAATATTCACACCTTTGTCTATTCCGCCCGCCCTGCCTATAAAGCTATAATAATGTTAAGATAACCCAGTGTGCATACTTTTGAATTATTTAGGAGGGCTGCGCAGTGCAATACGGCTATTTTGACAATGAAAACAGAGAATATGTAATCGACCGGGTAGATGTGCCCGTTTCGTGGACGAATTATATCGGCGTAAAGGATATGTGCGGGGTGCTGAACCATACCGCGGGGGGGTACCTGTTTTATAAAACGCCCGAATATCACCGCATTACTCGTTTTCGCCCCAACGGCGTGCCTATGGATCGCCCTGGGCACTATGTGTATCTGCGTGATGACGATACCGGCGAATACTGGAGCATCTCGTGGCAGCCTGTGGGCAAGCCGCTTGATCAGGCGCGCTATGAATGCCGCCATGGTCTTTCGTATTCCCGTTACCTCTGCGACTATAACGACATCAAAGCAGAGCAGACGCTGTTCATCCCCATCGAAGACCCGGTTGAGCTGTGGGACGTAAAGCTGCACAACAGCAGCGGCAGAGAGCGTCGCCTCAGTGTTTTTTCTTATTGTGAATTCTCGTTCCATCATATCGAGATGGATAACAAAAACCACCAAATGAGCTTGTATGCCTCCGGTTCTTCCTTTGAAGATGGAATCATTCAGTACGACCTGTTCTATGAGGAGGATGGCTATCAGTTCTTTACCTCCAACTTTACCCCCGATGGTTACGATTGTGTGCGCGATACCTTTTTGGGCAGTTACCGCACCGAAACCAACCCGCTGGCGGTGGAGCGCGGTGAATGCAGCGGCAGCACCGAGCTTGGCGGTAACCACTGTGCTGTGCTGCACAAAAAGCTTGTCTTACAAGACGGTGAGGACGCGCGCCTAATCTTTATGCTTGGTGAGCAGGGGCAAGAAAACGGAAAAGCAATGCGCAAAAAATACTCTGACGCTACCTATGTGGACAACTGCTTTGCCGAGCTTGCAGCGTTTTGGGACGATAAGCTAAGCCAGCTGCAAATACATACGCCCAATGAGGGCATGAACACCATGCTGAATATCTGGACGCTGTACCAGAGTGAAATCAACGTGATGTTCTCACGCTTTGCCTCATTTATCGAGGTAGGGGGCAGAACAGGGCTGGGCTACCGCGATACCGCCCAGGACGCTATGACGGTACCGCATTCCAACCCGCAAAAATGCCGCCAACGTATCATTGAGCTGTTGCGTGGCTTGGTGACGCAGGGCTATGGTCTGCATCTGTTCCAACCGGAATGGTTTGATACACAGGTGAAAAAGCAGAGCTTTAAATCCCCTACGGTGGTGCCAACTCCCGATAAAAATCAAATTGTTCACGGGCTGAAAGATACCTGCGCGGACGACGCACTGTGGCTGATTGCATCGATTGCAGAGTACATCAAAGAGACCGGCGAGTTTTCGCTGCTCGACGAGGTGGTCACCTATGCCGATGGCGGCAGCGGTACTGTGTATGAGCATATGACCAAAATCCTTGATTTTTCCACCGAGCAGGTAGGTGAGCATGGCATCTGCAAGGGGCTGCGTGCCGATTGGAACGACTGCCTCAATCTGGGCGGCGGCGAAAGCGCGATGGTGAGCTTTTTACACTACTGGGCGCTTGAATATTTTATCGAGCTTGCCGATCACATTGGGAAGACAGACGATGCTTTAAAATACGGAGCAATTGCCAAAAACGTAAAAACGGTAAGCCAAGAGGTGCTGTGGGACGGCAAGTGGTATGCCCGCGGAATTACCTCAAAAGGGAGAAAAATTGGCGTGCACAGCGATGTTGAAGGTAGGGTGCACCTGGAAAGCAACACATGGGCGGTGCTGTCGGGTGTTGCCGGCAACGAGCATGGCAAACAGTGCATGGATTCGGTGGATGAATACCTCTACACCCCTTACGGTTTAATGCTGGTAGCGCCCGCCTATCAAACCCCCGATGATGACATTGGGTTTGTAACACGCGTTTATCGCGGTGTAAAAGAAAACGGCGCCGTGTTCAGCCACTCCAACCCGTGGGCATGGGCGGCGGAAGCAAAACTGGGCAGAGGCAGCCGTGCTATGAAATTTTACGATGCACTTTGTCCTTATAATCAGAATGATAAAATTGAAATTCGCCAAAGCGAGCCATATTCTTACTGCCAGTTTATCATGGGCAAAGACCATACCGCATTTGGTAGAGCGCGCCACCCGTTTATGACAGGCTCAGGCGGTTGGAGCTACTTTGCAGCAACACGGTATTTACTCGGTATCCGCCCTGATTTTAACCAGCTGATTATCGACCCCTGCATCCCTGCTGACTGGGAAGGCTTTACCGCTGTGCGCAAATGGCGCGGAGCTACCTACAACATTACGGTTCAGAACCCCGATGGGGTAGAAAAGGGCGTAAAAACCGTATCGCTCAATGGTAAGTGTTTGGACGGTATAGCAGTTCCGCAGCAGCCTGAGGGCAGCGAGAACGACGTAACAATCATAATGGGATAGGAGCGATAGCATGATTAAATTTGGAACAGGCGGCTGGCGCGCAATCATTGGAGATGGCTTTACAAAAGCAAATGTTCAGCTGCTTACCCGCGCCCTTGCACGGATGATGAAGGACTCCGGCAGCGCGGAAAATGGATTTTGTATCGGTTATGACCGGCGTTTTCTTTCGGTCGAGGCCGCAAAATGGGCAGCTGAGGTGATAGCGGGCGAGGGCATCTGCTGTAAGATACTCGACCGGGAAGCCCCCACACCGCTGATTATGTTCACCGTCAAAGAAATGAATATGGATTACGGCATGGCGATTACCGCCAGCCACAATCCCGCCATTTATAATGGCATTAAGGTGTTTACCGCAGGCGGAAGAGATGCCGACGAACGTGTTACTGCTGAGATAGAAATGTACATTGCAGACCTATGCGGAGAGCCGGTAGCCCTTATGGATTACGAGAAGGGCATTGCCTGCGGCTTGATTGAGGAGATTGATTCGTTCAACAATTATATCGACAGCATCCTTTCTGCCATCAACACCGAGGCGATTAAGCAGCGCCGTCTTAAGGTTGCGCTTGACCCAATGTATGGCGTAAGTCAAACCTCTCTGCGCACCATTTTGCTCACAGCCCGCTGTGATGTTGAGGTGATTCATGAGCGCCACGATACGCTTTTTGGAGGCAGGCTGCCTGCACCCAACGAGGATACAATGAAGAGCCTTGTTAGCTATGTGCTTGACCACCATTGTGACCTCGGTGTTGCCACCGATGGCGATGCCGACCGAATTGGAGTTATTGATGACCATGGTGATTTTCTGCATCCAAATCGCATTCTTACTTTACTTTACTATTATCTGGTAAAATACAAGGGGTGGCACGGCCCTGTGGTGCGCAACAATTCCACCACACATCTGCTTGATAAGGTTGCCGAAAGCTTTGGCGAGAAATGCTACGAGGTACCGGTGGGGTTCAAGCATGTTTCCGCTAAAATGCGCGAAAGCAACGCGGTCATTGGCGGCGAAAGCTCGGGCGGGCTTACGGTTCGCGGGCATATTCAAGGCAAAGACGGAATTTATGCGGCAGCGCTGCTCGTTGAGATGATTGCTGTTACAGGCAAGCGCTTGTCAGAGCTATACCAAGAGATTCTCGATACCTACGGTATTCTTTACACCAAGGAGCTCGACTTCCGTATGACACCCGAGCGCAAGCATGAGCTTACCGAATTGCTGTTTACCGATAAGCTGCTGCCGGAGTTTACATTGCCCATCGAGCATGTCTCGTATCTGGACGGCTGCAAAATCTACTTTAAAAACGGTGGATGGATTATCGCCCGTTTTTCCGGTACCGAGCCTTTGCTTCGCGTCTGCTGCGAAATGCCCCAAGAAACACTCGCCGAACAGACAGCACAAACCTTGCAAACGTTTTTAAAGCTATGACAACGATCTCCTATATCCCGAAAAACCGC
>NZ_DALZQO010000026.1:2180-36602 GCF_032017025.1 Hydrogenoanaerobacterium sp. | reverse complement strand
GGCTGCCAAAAGCCGCGCGGTTTTTCGTGCAATCTGAGTGCAAATTTTGTATTTTATGGTAGAATATAAGATGAGGTGATGCGGGTGATCTTTTTGGAAGTCATGCTGGAAAGCAAGACACAGGAATATAAATTGCAGCAGATTCATGACAGCTACAAATCGTCTATGTTCAGCATTGCATATGCCATTCTTCACGACGAAGGCCTTGCGGAGGATGCCGTTTATCATGCGCTCGAAAAAATAATTCACTATTTAGAAGAGATAAATGATATTTCTTCTAACAAAACACGCTCTCTAATCGTTATATTAGTAAAGAACTGTGCTATCGATATTCTGAGGCAGCGTCAAAGGCAGGATGCGATGCTGTTTGAGGATATTGATGAGCTTATCGATGATCGAATTTCTCTGGAGGAGTTTATCATCCAAGAGGAATCTTACTCCAATATGAAGCAGATGCTGTCGAGAATGGACGCAAAATATGCGGATGTGCTGGTACTGCGTTATATCCACGGATATAAAAATGAGGAAATTGCAGATCTGTTGAGCATTAGCAACGGCAACGTACGCTTCCGTTTACATAAGGCGAAACGGCTGTTATTGGGGATATTATCGGAGGTGAATGCGGATGAGCAGTGAGCAGCTCAAGCAAAAAATATTTGAAAATATGATTGAGGTAGCCGTACAAGAGCATTGCGATGAGCTGGCAGACATGCTTTTGCCGGAAAATCGCATGGCTTCTCCGCATCAATTTTCGGCGGAGTTTAATAAGCGAACCAAAAAGCTGGTTTTAGCAGAAAAACGGCAGCAAAACAAAAAGCACAACCGTAAAGCGGCAAAAAAAGCTGCTGCAATTGTTCTTGTGGCGTTTATCGGGTTATCCGTAGCGGCTATGAGCGTAGAGGCTGTGCGCACCACCGTAATCAACTTCTTTGTATCGGTGCAGGATGAATACACCTCTGTAAAAGCCGACAGCACCGATTCTGAACCCATTCAGCAGATTTCCGAGCGTTTTGCGGGTAAGCTACCTACGTACATTCCGGATGGATTTATAATCAAGCAGGTGAATGAATATGAGAAGTCCCTTGGTTTGACCTACGAGAAAAACAACGGAGATAAAATACTGTTTTCAATTCATATGGGAGCTAATGATGTTTCATTTGATACTGAAGATGCGCAGATGAATGAAATCAAAATCAATGGAAAAAAAGCTTTTATATCCGAAAAAGCTACAGGTATGGTGTTGCTAATGTTTCATAATGAAAATGCCTATCAATTGTCTGGGAATATTGACCAAAAAACTGCTGTAAAAATTATGCAAAGCATAGAATCGTAAAAAAAATAGATTTTTGTCGAAAAACCTCTAACAAAACCCCCTTCAAATTCGTTTTTTATCATGAAAAGAATTTTAAGGAGGTTTTTCTTATGAAAAAATTAATTTCGGTACTTTTGGTGGTTGTTTTAATGGTGGGCATGTCTGTCAATGCCTTTGCAAGGTGGAGCACGATTAGTTCAATTGCAGGGGATTTGGACATTGCATCTTCCGGTAAAGCATCAGTAGTTGGGCAGGTAACCTCATTCTCTGCGGATGAATTGAAAATTGGAATCAGTCTTCAGCGGAATGGCAGCGAAATAAAAACCTGGTCTGCCAGCAATGTGGGACAAATAGTAGAAGCAACCGGTACCTACTATGTAACCAAAGGGTATTCCTATAAAATAGTGATTACCGCACGCGCCTACATCGGCGGTAGCCTGATGGAAACCGCTACCAAGACTATTGACTACGGTTACTTTGGGTAAAATCTAAAACAATTATATAATTATGAACCCATGAAAAACTACAGTGGAAAGCAATTATAATATCTACAGCTTTGACCTGCGCATTTTCGCTATTTGTTCCCGGAAATCTAAGTGCAGATTTAACCATGTATCATTACGGCTTACCGTTTCTCAGCATCCCATCTGATTACACTTTAAAAATGGTTGACGGTTTTTTGCCTTTATTTTGTAAACATCAGATTAATTGTATTTATGATTGATGTGTTGACTATTTATGCCTGATCTTAGGCTTGAAACATTTTTATTACAAAATAAAAGTAATGCTCAAAAGAACCTAAATCATTTATAGCGACTCCAGTTAGAAAGATCGTACTTTTCTGGAGTGCTACAGTTTACGGTATTAATGTAGAGCGAGCAGAGACTTGCTTTTAATAATAACAGGTCTCTGTAGCTCTATCATTTTGGGTTGCAAAAGCTTTATTGAACTGTTGCGGAGGGGTAAGTGGAGCACCAATATATAATAGCGTGAACCAAGTCGTAGGAATACATACTCGGGGGAATTCGAATAATGTAGGTGGAACATCTACCAAAGCTCTCCACACCGCAATCTCTGGTAAAGATGATAGAGTAGGATAAAAACATTTTTTACTAATTTGATTGGTGTTGCGGAGAACAAAGCAAGCATAAAAAGTTGTTAAACTATTTTGTTATATTCTTAATATCCTTATATTTAGCGATAATTCTGTAGATAAACCCATTATCCCACATAGTTATCAGTACAATAAGCTCCTGTTTTTCAATAATGGCTTGCTTTGTTCCCCTCTATACATAAAAAGAACCCCACCCCTTCGGTTCAGAACGATGACAGGCTGAACCGAAGGGGTGGGGTTCTTTTACAGCAATTGCGTTTACCTTTCTAAGGGGTACGCTGTAACGGTATCAGCCTTGAAAAGCCGTTTGCACGGTAATTCATCTTGTCGAGTATGGTATATAATGGTATAATTCAATTAGAAAATGCAAGGGGGACGTCGTTTTGAACAAGGCTGCATACAAAAAACTGGGGAAGCCCTCGCTTAAATGGGAGCTGATTGGCATTGTGCTGGCATGCTGGATTTTGCCGGTGCTGATTATTGTGGGTGTGCTCGGGTACTACATCAACAACAATATCAACAGGCAGATTATCAATACCATCAGCACATCGGTAGATAATGCGGTAAAAACCAGCAAAAGCCGAATTGAGGCTGCGGTGGTAGCATCGCGCAACGCGTCGTATTACCCTACCGTCAAGGCAGCGTACTATGCCTTTCAAAACACAGGGGATTATGTTGCGCTGTATGGTAAGGTTTCCTCGTTTTTATCACAGCAATACAAATATGATGATAAATTCCTCACTACGATGCTCTATTACGTCGACGAGCCCGGCCGCATTTACTATACCTTTAACGACAGGGATTCGGGCAGCTATTCAGGCGTCCGCAGATATCAAGAGAATGTTCATGAAGCGGTACAACAAATTTCGCAGACGCTTGGCACAAAAGTAGAGTTTCTAAATGTAAACGGTAATATCTATATGGTGCGCAATATTCTCGATTACAACCGGTTGTTTGAGCCCTATGCTGTCATTGTTATGGAGCTCAACCCCGAGGTGATGTTTGATGGCATCAAAAACGTTGTGTGGGAAACAGGAGCCACAATTTGGCTGAACAACACCTCGTTGGTTCTGGGCGGAGAGCCATTTAACAAGGATGTAAAGAAATTTGCTTTTGAAAACGGAAAAAGCACGTTTCAGGATTACCAAGACCTTTCGGTTGTTTCGGGCATGGAGGATATGCAAAGCTGCCGCCTAAGCTACGCGGTAGGTGTCGACCGCCTTTCGCTGATGCAAGAGCTGTCGGGTTTTAAGTCTATGTTCATCGGCATGCTGGTGCTCATTATTCCTCTTTTGGGGCTTGCAATTTGGTTCTTCTACCGCACGATTTCCTGCCCCATCGACAGCCTAATCAGTGCTGCCAGCAGGATTGAAGGCGGAGATTTGGGTTATCAGATCAATTCTGATTTGCATAATCAGGAGTTTCAGTACCTAACCGATGCATTCAACAGCATGTCTGCGCGGCTGAAATACCAGTTTGAGCGCATCTACAGCGAGGAACTTGCCCTGCGAGATGCGAAAATTATGGCGCTGCAATCACAGATTAACCCCCATTTTCTCAACAACACGCTGGAAATCATCAATTGGGAGGCGCGCCTTGCCGATAACATCAAGGTCTCGCGTATGATCGAGGCACTTTCTACCATGCTGGATGCGGCAATGGACAGGAAAGGCAAGCCCGTGGTACGCCTTTCGGAGGAGATGATGTATGCCGATGCGTACCTTTATATTATATCTGAGCGGCTGGGGAAGCGCCTTACCGTAAAAAAAGAGATTGATGAAACCCTGCTCAACCAAAATGTGCCGCGTTTAATCTTACAGCCCATTATTGAAAATGCGGTGGAGCATGGTGTACAGACACAGCAAAAAGGCAATATCGTAATTAGAGTGTACAGCGAGGAGGATAAGCTGATTCTGGAGGTAAACAACGACGGTGCCATGACTGAGGAGGACGAACGGCACATTGCTCGCTTGCTTTCGCCCGATTACGATGCAAAAGATGAAAGCTCCAGTAACTTAGGTATTTGCAACGTAAACCTACGGCTTAAGATGATCTACGGCGAAAACAGCGGACTTACGATCAAAATGGACAATAACGGACATGTCGTGGCTAAAATTATAATTGACTCTGCACAATTGGAGCAATGAAATACAAGAAATGGCAAAACGGTCTATTATCTTATGAGGAATAACAGTGTAATATAATAATTACAAGAGATATCCACCTGAAGACAAAAAATTTATGGAGGTTGTATCATGAAGAGAATTATTGCACTGGTACTGGCCATTGTTCTTTGCACAGCTATGTTTGCAGGTTGCCAAAAGGCTCCGGCGCCGGCTCCTGCACCAAGTGAATCCGGCTCAAGCTCCGCACCACCCGTAGAAGAAAAGAAACCTGTTGAGCTTACGGTTGTTACCTCTTACAGCGCCGATGACGGCAACAGAGGCAACTATGAGAACGCATATAAAGCATATGAAGCTGCCAGCGGAAACAAAGTAAAAGATGCTTCCGGTACATCCAACGAAGAGTGGAAAGCAAAGATCATGGCAGACTTCGAGACAGGCGCAGAGCCCGACATCCTGTTCTACTTCAGCGGTGTTGACGCGAACAAGCTGGTTGAAAGCGGCAAAGTCGTTTCGATCGAAGAGATTCGCAAAGTATACCCCGACTACGCTTCCAACATGAAAGAAGAAATGATGGGTAAATCCCCTGTAGACGGCAAGAACTATTCCGTTCCTGTTAACGGCTACTGGGAGGGTCTGTTCGTTAACAAAAAAGTGCTTGCAGATTGCGGCGTTGCTGTTCCCGGCGCAGATTACACTTGGGATCAGTTTATGAAAGACTGCAAAACTATCGCTGACAAAGGCTATACCCCTATTGCTTGCTCGCTGCAAGAAGTACCTCACTACTGGTTTGAATTCTCCACCTTTAACTTTGGTACAGTAGCAAACCATGCAACTCTGCCTACATCTTCCTCCGATGAAGCCGGAAAAGCTTGGGTCTCTGGTCTCAACGACATCAAAGCTCTGTATGAGGCTGGTTTCTTCCCGAAGAACACCACCACAGCAGGCGACGCTGAAACCTTCCAGCTCATGGCAGACAACAAAGCTGCTTTCGCAATCGATGGCTCCTGGAAAATCGGCTGGTTCCAAGAGAATGCAGCAAGTGTTGACGATTTCACAGTTACATATGTCCCCGCAAAAAATGACCGTAAAGCAACCGATATGATCGGCGGCCTTTCCATGGGCTATTACATCACCAAAAAAGCTTGGGATGATCCCGCAAAACAGGCAGCTTGCGTTGATTTCGTCAAAGCAATGACCACCGATGACGTTGTTTCCACCTTTGGCGCAACCGCTGTTACCGCTCTGAAAAACGGTACCACTGCACCTGCAAATGCAGATTCTCTCGTAACTGCTGCACTTGCTATGACCAAGGGCGCTACCGGTGTTGCACCTGCTGCACAGGATCTGCTCAATCAGGCAGCTCGTAATGCAATGTTTGCAGACGTGAAAAACGTTGTTACAGGCAAAACAACTGCAGAAGCTTCTATCGATGCAACTCTTGCAATCAAAGGCTAAATTCAACAAGGCATAATGAAATTGTGGAAAACCGGAGAGTTGAATATAGCTCTCCGGTTTTTTGTAAATCAGTAAAAAGGCAAACATCTATAGAGAGCGGTGAAACTATGAATTCTATGATCTATAAAAAGAAGGGCCCGCTTACAGTTTTTCTCGTTCCCGCGCTGCTGTTTATGACGGTGTTCCTTTACTACCCATTTATAATGAACATCATCAACAGCTTTTCAAATATCGCCGGCCTTGGTACTGCAGCAATGGGGGTAAATACCCCGTGGTACCAAAACTATGCAAAGCTTTTTAGCGACCCTAACATGAAAACAGCATTTGGGAACACCATGCTGCTTATGCTTTTGACAATTGTGTTTCAGGTTGGTATTGCACTGGTTCTGGCACTGCTTGTAGATAACATTCGTGTTGGTGCGCAGTTCTTTCGCACTGTGTACTTTTTCCCCATCGTTATTTCAGCAACTGCGCTGGGCTTGCTGTTCAACCTGATTTTTCTATATGACGGCGGCATGATCAACCAGATTCTGCTGAAGATTGGTATCATCGATGCCGGCACATTAATTGATTGGAAGGATGAAGGGCATTTTATGCTCACCATGCTTTCACCTGTCATGTGGCAGTATGTCGGGTTTTATTTTGTCATCATCGTTACAGGGCTTAACAACATCTCACCCGACATCTACGAGGCGGCCGAAATTGATGGTGCAGGAGGGCTAAAGCGTGTACGCTACATTGCCCTGCCGCTGCTGCACAATGTGCTGTGCACCTGCCTGGTGCTTGCGATCACCGGTGCGCTCAAGGTATTTGACCTGCCCTGGGTAATGATGGGCAGGGGAATCCCGATGGATCGTTCGTGGCTTACAGGTACCTATATGTACGAGCAGACTTTCAACGTGGGCGACGTCGACTACGGTTCCACCATTGCAATTGTTATTGTGGTACTGGGCGTGGTAATCTCACAGATTGCCAACCGCATCTTTAAAGAAAAAGATTACTAAGGGGGGAAAGACATGACAGGTACTGCAACCGCAAAGCCGCAGGTAAAGCAGCTCAATTTGCCAACTGCGGGCAACCGCAGGGCTTCTATCAGTAAGGTGATTATCTACGTGGTTCTTTCCCTTTGGGCATTGACTACGATCTATCCGTTTTTCTGGGTTATTATCAACTCTTTTAAGAAGAAAGGCCTTATCCGTTCCGATTCCTTTTCCATTCCCACAGGCAATGCCTTCACCATGGATAACTATAAAACAGCATTTGAACGTGTAGATATTTTTGGCGCTTATAGAAACAGCCTTATTATATCGGTAACGGTTACTATAGTTGTGGTGCTGCTGGCAGGCTTTGCGGCATACGGCTTATCACGCTATGAGTTTCGGAGTAAAAAATTTGTATACTCGCTCATCATTGCAAGCATGATGTTTCCTGTGTTTTCCACCGTCATCCCTGTATTTCGCATGATGTTTTCATGGAAAATAGCCAACACCGGTAACGTAGGGCTTTCGCTGCTCAGCGTAATTTTACCGCAGATAGCCGGAAACCTTTCGTTTGCAATTATTGTGCTGATGGGTTTCATCAGGAGCTTGCCCATCGATTTGGAAGAGGCGGCGTTTATAGAGGGCTGTAACATCTTTCAAATATTCTTTCGGATCATTGTACCTGTTGCAAAACCGTCGTTTGCCACAGTGGCGATTTTCACCTTTTTGTGGAGCTACAACGACCTGTTTACGCAGATGTTCTTCCTGCGTTATAAGGATTCCTACACCATCACACTCCTGCTCAACGAAATTAGCTCGCAGGCGGGTGTAAACTATGGTTTAATGGCGGCGGCAGTTGTTTTAGTGGTTGTTCCTGTTTTAATAGTGTACATTTTCCTCCAAAAGAATATAATTAAAGGTATGACAGCAGGAGCGATCAAGGGCTAAGGAGGTAAAATATGTACAAGGTGCTGCTTGTGGATGATGAATCCATTATTGTGGAGGGGCTTACACGCATTGTACCGTGGGAACGTTACGATTGCGAGGTAATTGGTTCGGCGAACGACGGAATAGAGGGTGCGCAGGCGATTCGTAGGCATAAGCCGGATATTCTGTTCACTGATATCCGCATGCCGGGAGAAGACGGGCTGGGTATGCTCGCAGGCATCAAATCTGAATTCCCCGACCTGCAGGTGACGGTGTTGACCGGTTTCCGCGATTTTTCGTATGCACAGCGGGCTATCAGGCTCGGTGTTACTCGTTTTTTACTAAAACCCTCTAAAATGGATGAACTTGAAGAAGCGCTCAGTACGATGACAAAGAATTTACAGCGCGTTGGTAAAACCGGCAAGCAAGCTGAGGAGCAGGCTCCGGCAAACCACAGTGAGGTTGCCAGCAGTTTTATTGTTCGGCAGGCAGTGGCTTTTATTGAAGAACATTGTGCCGAAAAAATATCTCTGTGCGATGTAGCCGACAAATGCTACGTCAGCCAGTGGCATCTCAGCAAGTTGCTTAGTAAATATACAAATCAAAGCTTTTACGATATTCTAAACGGTGCGCGAGTAGCAAGGGCAAAGGAACTGTTACATAACCCCGCACTGCGCATCAGCGAAATCTCTGAGATGGTAGGATACATGGACACCACGCACTTCTCGCGTATTTTTAAGAAGAGCGAAGGGGTTTCCGCCAACGAATATCGTAATTTGAAGATCGGTTAAAAATACTGCAAAAAAGCCTGTATTCGCTTTGAATACAGGCTTTTTCATTGGGTAGACACGGCGGATGACGTCCTGTGCCGCGTGCTCAAGCTGGATGCTCGAAATTGATGTTGGTGGCAATGGCCGTGGATGGCAGACAATTGGGTTGATTCCAATGTAATAAAACAGATTTACCGAGGACGAAATATTTGCTTTGTATCATTATCGTCGCCATTTACCTTTTATAAAAATAAGAAAAGAGGCATCTGTATACAGATGCCTCTTTTTCTTGTAAGTAGAATCTAAATTATTTAGCAGCCTCAGACTCAGCCTCGGAAGAGGTTGCAGGAGCTTCAGACTCAGCCTCGGAAGACTCATCTTCAGCAGCCTCAGAAGACTCATCGTCAGCAGCCTCGGAAGACTCTTCATCGCTCGGTGCAGCCTCAGAAACACTGGACTCAGGAGCAGAAGACTCACTGCTGCTAGCGCCGCCGCCGCAAGCTGCCAGGGAAACTACCATTGCTGTGGCCATCAAAAATACTAGGATTTTTTTCATATTCAATCATTCTCTTTCTTTTTAGTTTATAGCCCTTAAAGAGCTTTCACTGGTGCAACTAAAGTAATATCTTCGTCACAACCAACAACAATAGTAACACGTATTTGTGAATATTTTATAAACAAAGTAAGAAAAAGTATAAAATTGTATGATTTGCGTAAAATTTATGCACCTGTTAATTAAAATAATATACTATAACACAAACAATAAAAGGCTTTATAAATGCAAAATCCACCTGCCAAAGCAGATGGATTTTTATTTTAGTGGGAGTTCGTAGTGTTTATGTAACTTATCATTTCAGTTCAATAGATCGAGTTGTTGGGTTTTCCGGCGAGCTTTTGGGTAAATTTATTTTGAGCACGCCGTTCGTATAGTCGGCAGTAATTTCATCGGCCTTAACACCTGGGACATGAAAGCTTCTGGTAAACGAGCCGTAGCGGTGCTCTCTGCGCACAAAGTCGCCTTTGCCGTCTTTTTCTTCGTTTTCCTCGTTGTGCTCGGCGTGAATCGTGAGCATATTACCGTTAAGGTCAATATGGATGTCTTCCTTTGCAAAGCTGGGAAGCTCCGCCTGCAATACGTATTTTCCCCCTTGATCCACGATATCAGTCTCAAGCTCACCCATAATGCCGATTAAATTGCGGAAGAAGCTTTTCTCAAAATTATCGAAGTAGTTGGACAGATTTCTCTGTCTGGGGTCAAAAGGCATCAGGTCAAACATAAAAAATCCCCCATTCAAATCTTATTTTTTTACCGGCTACCTAAAAAATCAAAATCTTGTGGTACAAGGCAATCGCCCTCTTTCTGCTGCGGCACGCTGCTTTTGTTTTTTATGGCTTTAGAATAGCTACGGTATGCTGCAAAATGCGGCACATAGTACGAATAGAATATAAACTCTGCTATCCGATACAGAAGAATACCAGACAGCATTTGCCTGTAAAAAAAGAGCCATTCGTAGAAACGAGTGGCTCTTTATAGCTTATGCAGTTTTTTTAAAATGGTGTATCGTTATGCGTTTTCGCGCTGTGAATAATGGTGTGCCTGCTCAAGCATCATATCCTTCACCTTCATCAGACGAATCTGGGTACTGCGCTCGTTTTCATCCAGCTTCATGGTAATGTACTTGATGTTTTCCCGCATTTCTGGAATCATAACATGCTCCAGCGCATTTACACGGCGGCGTGTTTTTTCAATCTCCGCAGCCATCAATTGGCAGGATTTTTCACACTCGGCGAGGCGCAGCATTTCGGGCAGAATGTCCGCAAGGCTTTTTACCGCACCGTCCAGATCACTGGAGGTAAACGCAAAACCGTAGGAGTAAATGTCGTTCGCGTCGGAGGTCCTGGTTTTGTAGTGGAATACAGGAATCTCAACACTCATGACATTGCGTGCCTCGGTTTCAAGAAAAACCTCCTGCTTTGGTGCCATCAATGCAACGTTTAGCACCTCATCAGGCATGCCCGCACGTGCAAGCACAAAGTTTTTGTTGGCAGAGGCGATTCCCTGCTCCACGCGTTCACGCAATGCTTTATTTTCGCGCACCAGGTCTAAAAACTGGCGCATTAGCTCATCGCGCTTATCTTTGAGCAATTTGTGTCCGCGTGTTGCGGTAACCAGCTTTTTCTTTAAGCGCGTAAGCTCCATACGCGTTGGGTTTACATGAGTTGCAGCCAAGAATGATCAACTCCTCTCTTTTTGATACTACTGAAGCGTTGCAGGCAATGCCTGCGTGGGATGGGCTCGTGCAACAAGAGCGCTAATCCCGGCTTACTTGCGGGGGTTCCCCGCGCCGTAGTATTCATCGAGGAATTCATCCTTGATACGCTTGAGCTCACTGCGGGGCAGAATGCTCAGTAGCTTCCAGCCCAATGCAAGGGTATCTTCAATGTCTCGGTTTGCGTGATAGCCCTGCGACACATACTCCTGCTCAAACGCGTCGGCAAACTGTGCATACAGCTTGTCAATGTCGGTGAGAGCCGCCTCGCCGAGGATAACCATCAGTTCTTTTGCCTCTTTACCGCGCGCATAAGCGGCAAACAGCTGGTTCATGGTGTTGGCATGGTCGGCTCTGGTTTTGCCGGCGCCAATGCCCTTATCCTTCAGACGGGAAAGCGAGGGCAGTACGTCGATGGGCGGTGTTACGCCCTTGCGGTAGAGCTCACGGCTCAGAATAATCTGCCCCTCGGTGATGTAACCCGTGAGGTCGGGGATAGGATGGGTTTTGTCGTCCTCGGGCATGGTAAGAATCGGGATCATCGTGATAGAACCGTTCTTACCCTTCTGACGGCCTGCTCTTTCGTACAGCGAGGCAAGGTCAGTGTACATGTAGCCGGGGTAACCGCGGCGGCCGGGAACCTCTTTGCGCGCAGCAGAAACCTCACGCAGGGCATCGGCGTAGTTGGTAATGTCAGTCAGAATAACGAGCACATGCATATCCTTCTCAAACGCGAGATACTCTGCAGCAGTAAGCGCCATACGCGGTGTTGCAATACGCTCAACCGCGGGGTCGTTCGCGAGATTGATGAACAGTACGGTACGGTCGATCGCGCCTGTTTCACGAAAGCTTTCGATAAAGAAGTTGGATTCTTCAAAGGTGATACCCATGGCGGCGAATACAACCGCGAATGGCTCACTGGTGCCGCGCACCTTCGCCTGACGTGCAATCTGTGCCGCGAGGTTTGCGTGGGGCAGACCGGATGCCGAGAAGATCGGCAGCTTCTGACCGCGAACCAGAGTGTTTAGGCCGTCGATTGCAGAAACACCTGTCTGGATAAACTCCTGCGGATAGTTGCGCGCAGCGGGGTTCATCGGCAGGCCGTTGATATCCATACGCTTCTCAGGCAGAATCTCGGGGCCGTTGTCGATAGGACGCCCCAGACCGTCAAATACACGGCTGAGCATATCCTCCGACACGCCAAGCTCCATGCTGCGCCCCAGAAAACGCACCTTGCTGTTGGAAAGGTTGATGCCGGTGGAGGATTCGAACAGCTGCACCATCGCATTGCTGCCATCAATCTCCAGCACCTTGCAGCGGCGTTTTTCGCCGCTTGCCAGCTCAATTTCACCTAGCTCGTTGTACGCAACGTCTTCTACGCCGCGCACAAGCATAAGAGGACCAGCAACCTCTTCTATGGTTCTATATTCCTTTGGCATATTAGAAGTCCTCCTTTTGCTGAGCAAGCTCGTCTATTTCGCCGGATAGTGTACTTAGAATATTTTCGTATTCGGTTCTCATTCTGTCTTCAGGGATGTATTTGAAACGGCCGATCTGCTCACGCACAGGCAGCTTCACCAGTGCATCCACCGAGATGCCCTTGTTCAGTGCATCCACCGAGGCGGTGTAGAAGTCCAGCACCAGCTGCATCATCAAATGCTGTTTTTGCAGCGGAGTGTAGGTGTCGGTCTCGTGGAACGCATCCTGATGCAGGAAGTCCTCACGAATCGAACGGGCAGCCTCCAGCTTCAGGCGGTCGGGTGCGGAAAGCGCATCCATACCAACCAGTTTTACAATCTCCTCCAGCTCCGATTCATCCTGCAACAGGCGCATCAGCTTGCCGCGCAGTTCCATCCAGTCGCTTTCAACATGCTCGTTAAACCATTTTTCCATGGTATCCACGTACAGCGAGTAGCTGGTGAGCCAGTTGACAGCGGGGAAGTGACGACGGTACGCAAGCGAGGAGTCGAGGCTCCAGAACACCTTGACAATACGCAGGGTTGCCTGTGCAACCGGCTCGGAGATATCACCACCGGGAGGCGAAACCGCGCCAATAACCGACAGTGCACCCTCTCTGCCATCTTTGCCTGTGGTGATAACACGCCCCGCACGCTCGTAGAACTGTGCCAGACGCGAACCGAGGTAAGCAGGGTAGCCCTCCTCACCGGGCATCTCTTCTAGACGACCGGACATCTCACGAAGAGCCTCGGCCCAGCGGGAGGTGGAGTCCGCCATCAGCGCGACGGAATAACCCATATCGCGGAAGTATTCCGCAATGGTAATACCGGTGTAGATCGAAGCCTCACGCGCCGCAACGGGCATATCCGAGGTGTTGGCGATGAGTACGGTGCGTTCCATCAGTGAAAAGCCTGTTTTCGGGTCTTTCAGCTCGGGGAACTCGTTGAGTACGTCGGTCATCTCGTTGCCACGCTCGCCGCAGCCGATGTAAACGACGATATCTGCCTCTGCCCATTTTGCAAGCTGATGTTGAACAACGGTTTTACCCGAGCCGAACGGGCCGGGTACCGCGGCAACGCCGCCCTTAGCAATCGGGAACAGGGTGTCGATAACACGCTGGCCGGTGACAAGAGGCATATCGGGGGAAAGCTTTTGTTTGTAGGGGCGACCCACACGAACGGGCCATTTTTGCATCAACGTGAGGGCATGCTCGGTTCCATCCGCCGCTTTTACCGTTGCAACGGTCTCGGTGACGGTGTAGTCACCCTCCGTGAGCGAGGTGAGCGTTCCCGCAATGCCGTTGGGAACCATGATTTTGTGCAGAACAATTTCGGTCTCCTGCACCGTGCCGATGATATCACCGCCCGAAACCTCATCGCCAATCTTGGCGGTAGGGGTAAAGTGCCACTTGATATCGCGCTTGATGGAGGGTACCTCAACACCGCGTTTCAGGCTGCTGCCCGAAAGCTTCATAATATCGTCCAAAGGACGCTGAATGCCGTCAAAAATGCTGCTGATAAGACCGGGACCCAGTTCAACACTCATGGGTACACCGGTGGATTCCACCGGCTCGCCGGGGCCAAGTCCCGAGGTTTCCTCGTAAACCTGTACCGATGCGTTGTCGCCGTGGATTTCGATGATCTCTCCGATCAATCGCTGGTTGCTGACACGAACAACGTCAAACATATTGGCGTCGCGCATGCCTTCCGCGATGACGAGCGGACCGGCAACCTTTTTAATGGTACCTTTGCTCATTTATTTTCACCCAATTTCTGTAGATTCTCTGCGGGTTGATCCCGCCGGCTGCTCATCAGCCGCCACCGAAAATAATATCGGAGCCAACTGCCTGCTCCACCGATTTCTTCACCATTTTAATGCCCATTCCTGTATTACCCGAAACACCGGGGATAGGAATGATGGCGGGCAAACGAGCCGCACGGTAGCGGTCAATCTCGTTTTCAAGCTGCGCCGCCAATGCCTCAGTGATGTAAACCACAGCATATTCACCGTCTGCAAGCTCACGAAGCTTTCTGCCGGCCTCCACCGTATCGGTGACAGGGTAGGTGTCAAGCCCTAAAGCCGCAAACCCGTAGATGCTGTCGCGGTCGCCAAGTACTGCAATCTTATACATACATCTCTCTGCACCTTTCTCGAATGGATTCCTCCGAAAGCCCGTTCAGCTTACCGGAAAGGATGATACGCACGGTTTTGATCTCGTTTTCTCGCGCCAAAATGTAGGCGGCGAAGGGGCCGATCGTAAACGGATTGTAAAGCTGTGGGCGTATTTTGCGAATGATGAGATTATCACACCAGCGCTCAAACGCGGAGGGGGAGGTTCTAAGCTCCGGCACGGCGTCTGCGTAAGAGCTGTTCTCAAGGTATTCGCAAATGGCATCAAAGCCGCTTACTGCTGCCTGTGCCAGCCGGTCAGCATCCAAAGAACCGCAAGGGGCAAGGGCGCGCTGCAAAACATCCAGCGTTTTGCCGGTTTTCTGGCAGCGAACCGCCGTTTTAATATTTGCAGCGGCAACGGTGAGCTCGGCATAAAGCTTCAGCAGCTCGTTTTCGGCTGCCAGGCCTGCCTTATAAATGGCGCTCAGTGCGGCTTTATCCACAATCATATCGCAAAGCTGACCGTCACGTGTGTGCAGCAAGGCTTCAAACGCCTCTTTGGCAGGTACACGCATATCCTCGGGCAGCAGGGCGTAGTTGTGCTCTTCAATCGCATTTAAAATGGTTTTGGGATCGACCGTGCCGTTTGTTATAAATATGTTCTTTAAATCGGTTCCGGTACAAACCTGCTTAATCGCCGCTTTGAGGTTGTGGTAATCGTTGGCATACAAAAATACATCGAATACCGACATATCCTCAACCAGTTCCGCAATCAGGCTCCAGGTCTGCTCGCGCTCGTTCTCAAGCAACTGCTCAGCGGTTAAGTTGCCATCGCCGCCCCAGCCTTTATCGGCAAGTAAGCGCAAGCACTCGTCGTAGCTTTTGCATGCAAGCAGCTGCTCTATAACAGAGGAACTGAGCAGCGAAAGCTCCTTGGCACGGATACGCGCAACCGCATAGGTGTATTGCTTTTCGGACATGGTTTCAATCCTCCTTTTTGCAGTGCGCTTTTATGAGAATAACAGCTGATGCACCTTGTCCTGTAAAGTATCGTGTGCAGAGCTGAACAATGCTTCAAACGAGCAATTCTCTTCCACACCACCGTAGGTCAGTACAAAGCCGCCGTCAATATTGCGGGTTTCACCCGAAACTTTAAGCGTAGCGCCTTTTGCCTTAACGGCATTGTTCAGGGTAGCTTCAAAGCCCTCGGGCAAGCGCTGTAGGTCAGCGGCAGAGAACAGAATTTCGCCCTCTTGCGGCAAAGCAAATTTCTGCGCCATTTTTAAAATGATGCTGAAATACTGTTCCTGCGGCAGTTCATAGAGCGACTGCCTTGCTTTTACAATGGTATCGTTAATTAACTGCTGCTTGGCAGTTAAAATCGTTTTACGCTTTTGTAGAGCTGCCGCCGAAGTGGCCCGTGCAAGAACATCCGCCACTGCATGCTCCGATTGCTGTGCAATGCTTTCGCAATCTGCCTTGCCCTTCGCAGCCCCTGCGCTTACGATATTTTCTGCCTCGCTTTTTGCCTTTGCAAGCACAGCGGCAGCAGCCTCGTCAGCCTCATGCTGAATCTGACTGAGAATTTTATCCAAGCCTGTCATAGATAGCTCTCCTAACTTCGACTAAATGTTCAGACCAGCGACTCCAAAAATGGAAAGGATGGAGATGAGCAATGCGAGAATTGCATAGGTTTCAACCATTGCAGGGAAAATCATAGCCTTACCGAACTGCTCGGGTCTTTTGGATACTAAGCCGATCGAAGCAACGGATGCTCTTGCCTGACGGATTGCAGACCACAGGCCAACAAAGCCCATGGGCAAGCAAGCTGCAAAGTACAACAAACCTTTGACCAAAGAGATATCAGCGCTGCCGCCCATGATACCAATTTGGGTTAAGGTGATGAATGCAATCAAAAGGCCGTAGATGCCCTGTGTACCGGGAAGAAGCTGAAGAATCAGCACCTTGCTGAATTTAGCGGGATCTTCTGTTACGACACCGGCAGCAGCCTCACCTGCAATACCAACACCAATGGCCGAACCAATACCTGCCAACAATGCAGCCAGCGCTGCGCCCAATAATGCAAATGCAATTCCCATAGAACTCCACATAATCAAATGTCCTCCTTGATTTTATAATATTTCGTATTTTCGGTGAAGGGAGAGAATTTCCTGCCTCCGCCCTCGTAGAACTTACCAAAGAACTCGACGAACTGCAAACGGTTGGTGTGTACGTACGCACCAAGAAGGTTAATGCCGATGTTCAGCCCGTGTCCGATTAGGAACACCAAAGTAAATAAAATCGCCCCTATGAATCCGCCGCCAAACATGCTGCCCATTTTATTAAACACCGTTGCAATTACGCCGGTGGCAAGGCCCAATGCCAGCAGACGGGAGTAGGAAAGAATATCGCTGAGATAACCGGTTACGTTATACAATCCGTACAGGCCCTTGAGCAGGCGCTTAAACAGATTGCGAGATTCGCGCCCCGAGGTGGCAACAATGCCGATTGCGCCGATAATGGCAGAAACGGTTGCGATTGTGCCTGCAATCGGAGGAAGGATAAAGCTTAGTCCCAGCATTTCGGTGAACATCGGCATAGTAAGTAGATAAACGATACCGCCGCCCACCAGCATGTACCAGAACACAACATCATACAAAGCGTCTTTGTACTGTTTATTTTTAATACATTGATAAAGCTTTAAGCCAAGGCCGGTGAACAGATGCAAAATACCGAGAAAGAACGAGAACACGAGCATGCGCATCGGTTCTTTTACAGGCTCGAACCAAATCGGCCTTAAAGCCCAATCTTTGTGGAAAAATGTTTGCGATATTACGGCAACCGCATCACCGAAAAAGCTACCGAACAGAAAGCCCCAAAACGTGGTAGAGATACCGCAGAGCAAGAACATCTGCAGTGCCTTGCGCATGCCGGGTTCCATGCTCTTAAACTTCCACAGGCAGAAACCGCAGCCAATCACCATAATTAAACCGTAAGCCGCGTCGGACAACATCAGCCCGAACAACACATAGTAAAAGCAAGCCATTACAGAGGTAGGATCCAGCTCGCCTTTTCCGGGCAGACTGTAGCTTTCCACAACCGATTCAACAGGAGCGGCCAGCACGCCATTTTTCAGCACCACCGGAACGTCCTCGTCGTCCGACGGGGTATCGAACTCAATGGCAAGGTCAAACTTATTGCTCAAATCTGCTTCCAATGCAGCGGCGTCACGCTCAGTAATGTAGCCGTCAAGTATAAAGACGCGTCGCGACTGGGCCAGTTTACCGATGACATCATATTTTTCAGCACGCATGGTATAATAGTCAATCATAAACTTTAAAGCGTTGCGTGTACCGGCATAGGTTTTTATCTCCGCCTCGGCAACTTCGGTTGATGCCTGCAGCAGTGAAATTTCGTTTTCCAGTTCCGCTTTCCGTTTGGTGGGTGTCACGGAAGAATGCACGGGCGGGCGGGCAAAGCCCATGATACGAAGTGCCTCTTCAACCTTGTCGGCCTCACTGCGTGAACAAAGAACAAAAATACAGGTCTGTTCTTTTGAACGGCTGATGATATCGACATTGACGGTCTCCGCCGACGGTGCAAGCTCTGCGAGTTGCTTATAAATCTCCTGTTGCGTGGTTTCACCGGCAAATGCGCCGATAAACGCCGCTGCTTTTTTAGTACCCTTAAAGCCCAGTGGAATGTCTAAAGTAAGCCAGGGGGTAAGTGCCTCAATTTGTGTTTGCAGTTTTGGGATATTTGCGTTGTTTTCTGCAATCTGCTTGGCAAGCGCGGTAAGCCGGTAGGCTACCCGCATCAGCTCGTCGCGTTCTGCACTAAAGGTTTCGTAATGCTCAAGCGGCAAAGTTTTTCTGCCTTCCAGCATTGCGAGCATTGCTTTTTTTTCGGGTATATGGGTTTCCAATACCTCTAAAGCCTGCTGCGAAATGACAATATTTTTTTCAAACACTGTTTTTGCAGCGGACATATCGGTTTTTTGAAAAACGCTATCGTCCTGCTGGGTGTCGCTGAGCTCTACAACGCCGCGCCGCTGCAGAGTTTCAAGAATCTGTTTGCGGTTTTTTTTCAGCGCGCAGATGCGAACGCGTTTCATAGGTAGCACAGCCATAGAACAGATGCCTCCTTTCTGTGAATGTGGGACAGACTATATCAGCTCCGTCAAGATTAGCTGAATCGCTTGCGATTCCTTTGCCGCTGTGGCATCTCGAAGAAGGCTGAGCTCCTGCTCCACCTGATGGAGGGCATCCGTCATCATGCTTTCACCTTGTTTTTGCGCAGCTGCAAGTGCGTTTGCGGCCTTTTCCCTTGCGTCTTTCGTAAGCTGTGCAACGGTTTCTGCTGCCTCTGCTTTTGCCTGTGTAATAATACGCTCTGCTTCACCGGCTGCACTTTTTTCAGTTTGTTCTGCAGCAAGCTCAGCCTGACGAATTGCCTCTATCGTTTCCTGTGCCAATCATATCACCACCAATTCTGTTTTATAATGTAAATTATTGAGATAAAAATTACTTTAATTGTAATACATTACCGTAGAATAAGCAATCAATTTTACTATAAAGATAAAAAAAAATTCTTATAATTTGTGAAAGAAATGCCAATATTTAATAAGTTTTTTTAATAATTAGCCAGAATATAATAAATTTATATTACAAATGTAGCAATTTTTACAACACTTTTTCCATCGGGCTGTTAAGCAGATACAAAAAATATATCGGCCTGACTTTAAAAAAGAGTATAAAATTTCAGAAATAGATTCTACCAAAAATCAGATCGATATTGCTTGTTTTACAATTAAATGGTATGATTTTTGTATCAGAATAATGGAAAGGGTGACATAATTGAATGAGCTAAATCCACTTTTGCTCGCATTAATGGGAACCGGCTTTACCTTTTTTGCAACGGCACTGGGTGCAGCAGTGGTTTTCTTTTTTCGAGGTGAAATAAACCCAGGTATACAGCGGGTGTTTCTGGGGTTTGCCGCAGGGGTTATGATTGCGGCGTCGGTTTGGTCGCTGCTGATTCCTGCAATTGAAATGCAAGAGGAGATGGGCGGCATAGGGTGGATACCGGCTGCCGGAGGCTTTGCGCTGGGCGCTGCATTTTTGTTGCTGCTCGACCGTTTATTGCCGCACCTTCATCCAGGCAGCGATAAGCCAGAGGGTATCAGCTCGTCGCTTAAACGCACTACGATGCTAGTTTTTGCCGTGACCTTACACAATATTCCAGAGGGCATGGCGGTGGGGCTTTCTTTTGCGCTTGCGGCGCGCAGCGGCGGGTCAATTACACTTGCAGCGGCAATGGCACTCGCATTGGGTATTGGCTTGCAGAACTTTCCCGAGGGTGCGGCAATTTCTCTGCCACTAAAAAAAGAAGGGCTTTCGAACACCCGCTCGTTTATTTACGGTGCGCTTTCCGGCGTTGTAGAACCTATTGCGGGGGTTATAGCTGTGCTTATGGTGGGCTCGGTAACACCAATCATGCCGTGGCTGCTTTCTTTTGCGGCCGGTGCGATGATTTATGTTGTGGTGGAGGAGCTGATTCCCGAGGCGAACCTCGGCGAGCATTCGCACTCCGGCACCATTGGTGTGCTGGCAGGCTTTCTTGTTATGATGATCTTGGATGTTGCTCTTGGTTAGGGCTTTGTAAAATCTCCTAGAAAAGCCGGTGTAAATGTAATATTTACGTAGCTTTATCGAATATCCCCTGTATCTATGCGGATGCAGGGGATATTTTTGTAACTTCAGCAAAAACAAACCACCGGCTACATCAGTGAGAATAGAAATCCTTAGATACAAAAAACCTCCTTTTGATAAAATAGTGACAGGTTGCCAACCGCACTAAGCAAAAGGAGGTTTTGCCATGACTGACAAAAAAAGTTTATCATTCAAAACGGGGAAGCCAATATCATATTGTATTTGCGCCAAACATTGCTCAAAGAATACATGGAGCCATTTACGGGTAGCAAGAATACCAAGGCGAAAAACAGGCCGCTTTAACGGCGGCCTGTGAATGAAATGCGGTTGGCGTTATTTTCAGTACGTCTTAAAACGCTGCCAGCAATATGTCCTTCTAGGGTTTGTGCAAGCCACCGTATGTAGCCAAGATGGATAAAATCAGATTTTCCCAACCAAGCGATAATAGATAATAAATGTCTATCCGCTGTTCTTTCTTCTTACCCTCTTTGACCATCTGGTACACAACCACCTTATCAATCAGTTCGTGCAATATGTCACGGTCTAACTCGGTGATATTGGTGTACCGCTCAACGAGAGAAAGAAACGCACAGGTTGTGGAGGTCTGCTGCTCTAGGTCTTGCAGCTGTAACTTTAAGCCCTGTACCTTGTCGGTTATCTCCGCTTTTTCGGTACTGAACTTCTCTACCAGTGAACGGTAAACATCATCGGGCATCAAACCCTCAAAATGTTCCTCAAATGCCTTTTGCAAGAATGGTGCAAGCTGATTGAAACGCTTCTCAGCCTGTGCCAGTTCTTCGCGGAGGGCATTTGCCTTTTCCTGCTGCTTCTTTGTGGCGATACCCGACAAGCGCTCAATGTGAGCGTTTTTGTCCATCTGTGCAGCCTGCGACAGCATCCGAATGTCAGCCAGTACAACCTTGCAGAGAGTGTCCATTCTAATACGGTGGTTGGTGCAAGTCTCTTTTCCTAACCGCTTGTATTGAGAGCAACAAAAGGCGTTCATATTGTCTTTTGCCATTGGAGCGCCGCAGTCCGAACAACGAAGCAGCCCTGAAAAGATATGGGGCTGTCCTGTATTGGTAGGCTTGCTGTGCGCAGCCAATGAAGCGTGTGCCGTGTCCCATAACGCTTGGGGTATAATCGGCTCATGGGCGCTTTCAGTGGTTATCCAGTTAGCAGGGTCAACACGAACTATCTTCTCCGACTTGTAATTCAGTTTCTTTTGTCGACCATAGACGAGACGTCCCAGATAGATAGGGTTATGTACTATCTGCCTCACTTGGCTAAAATACCAGTTGTACGCACCGTATTGAGAAACATTGTCCCAATTCTTTACCGCCGCAGGGGTCAGCACTTTTTCCTGCGAAAGAGTTCGTGCTATGAGAGAATACCCATAGCCCCCGGCTGCAAGTTCAAAAATATGGCGTACAATCGGGGCGGTGCCTTCGTGCGGAATCAGCTTGTGCTTATCTTGGGGCTGCTTGCGGTAGCCATACGGACAAGTGCCAAGGTATTCTCCATTTTGCGCACGTGCTCTCAGGGCGTTGCGTGTCTTTTTGCTGATGTCTCGGGGATAGAAGTTATTAAAGAGATTCCGTAAAGGGGTAAGGTCATTACCATCCTCATTATCACTATCGTAATTGTCACCCAAGGCAATTAGTCGAACATTATTTTCTGGAAAAACAACCTCTTGATAGCGCCCACTCTCAATATAGTCACGACCAAGGCGGGATAAGTCTTTCACCAATACACAGTTAATCTCTCCCGCATAAATACGTTCCATCATCGTCATGAATTGAGGGCGTTTAAAGGTTGTACCTATAATGCCATCGTCAATAAAGCTGTCAACGATATGAAAACCGTTGTTTTTAGCATACTGTTCCAGAAGCATCCGCTGTGATTTTATAGAGTCGCTGTTTGCCTTGTCCAGATTGATATTCCGGGATTTATCATCTTTTGAAAGCCGCATATAAAGTGCAGCCTTTATGTTATGTTGCATGTCAAACTCCTTTCTTATCAGCAACATAACGACTTAGATATTAAGTATAGTATAGCAATATACTCACTGCACATCAAGCCGTTATGAGCACCGCTCAATCTTTCTGCTGATAAAGTTTTCTAGCGCCTGACTAATGCTTTTTGAGCCTGTAAAGTGGCGGTGAACGGTGAACGCAGTGCTATCCACTTCAACAACTGTTGCAGCATTTAAAACACTATATTTTTCATCGGTAACGTGTAGGGTATCATTGTGCATGATACTCCCTCCTTGTCGGTTTGTTACCGAACGATAAAAACAACTGTCACCAGATAACCCAGGCGTGTTGTTTCTAAAATTAGCATGTTGACATGAAAATAGACACCCAAGGGGTAAAACGACTAGAGTTGCAACCAAACACATACATAAACAAAATACTCGCAATTCAGTGTGCGCAGTGGTTAGAGAAAGGCGCAACAATTGATTTGCGTATGTTTTTTCCAGATGACGAAACATTCCTGTCAAAACGCATTGTCAGTCATGAGAAGATGTATTATCCGTATGGAGATGCTGATTGCGGGTTATACCTCATAGAATCAATGTCAATAACAGATGGTGATACGGAGTTATATCCTGTGCGCACAGTTCGTTTATATCATGTAGTAGATGCTATTAAAGACGTGGCAAGCAACCGGATTTACTATTTACGATAATACCACATGCATCGGGTGCCATAGCTGTGCAATGGCCTGCCCATTTGGTGCACCCTCCTTTTCTAAAAAGGGGAAAATGCAAAAATGTGATGGCTGCCGTATACGCATAGGGAATGGATTGGAGCCAGCCTGTGTACGCACCTGCCCTACTCACGCTCTTACCTGCACAAATGAACAGGAATATCATCAAATGCATCGTAAACGATCTCTAAATCATATATCGAATAAGCTTCTCTAAAGCTTTGTATCTTCTGGTAAGATATCCTGTCCATAGCGATAAGCGTTTTGCCCACTGGCCGTGCCAGTGGTTTCTAAGTAAAAGAAAAATCCCGTGTAAAACACAAGGTTTACACGGGATTTTTTACATTAGCATCGGACAATATCGTTGCAGATGATAAGGCAGGCGTCGCTTCCGTCAACCCATTTAATTTTAGAAGCGGTGCACTCAGACCACATCTGAGAGTCGTTGCAGAATTCTACCGTACAGCTAGTTTGGGTTTCATCCAAACTGCCAACAGGGCAATGAGAACAGGGTGAGCCACTTAAAGAACCAAAGCAAGTTTTACCGATTGCTAGCTCGGGATGCCGCTCACGCGCAAGATAGTTCGCGTACATTACCTGGTAATCATCTTTGCGCACCACATAAGCACGTGCTTTCATATGCTCTAAGATAGACTCGGCGGCAGAAGTGCTCTGTTGCCGCTCGTAGTGAGAATGGTCACTGAGCAGGAATACCCCCAAAATTTTAGAAATGAGTGTAACTGCTTCTATTTCGGCCATGTTCCAGACGCGCTCTGCAGAACCTTCGCTGAAGCCTACGAACCCTTTGATGTACCCATTTTGAACAATGGCACATTGCAGTACAGAGCATATTTGCTTCTCACTAAATGAGTCTGCAAGCTCAGTTGGCAGAGAGGAGATATTATTGCAGCAGAAAATACCGTTGCTGTCAAACAAATCGAGATACTGAACGGGACGTGTGCTGAGATAAGCGAAAGGCTTGTCGGCAAATGGCGGGTCGATGTCGGCGCACCACTCGAACGTGTTCTCCCAGCGCAATCTACCGTTTTCCATACGGCTTTCGAATATGTAAACATGCGGCACGCTGTAATAGCGCCCGGTAATACCGAGGATATGCCGGATTGCGGGGCGTATTTCTTTCATATCATACAGTATTTCAAATATGCAGCGGGCAAGGTCACGCCTCAGCGACTGTTCGGCGCAGAGAAGATTTTTCTCAGAGTGAGGAACAAGGTCTGAGTTGTAAAGCTGGTAGCAATCCTTTCCATGCCCCTTTGAAAAGTATAGTGCGGCATCCGCTTTCTGAAAAAGCTCCCCAAACTGGTGACCATGATCGGGGTAAATTGCAACACCGATGCTGCCTGAAATCGTAATTTCATCTTGTTGGTCAGTTAAAATTTTACGAAAAATATGAACGAGATGCTTCGCTTTTTGCTCCACCAAATCAATAGAAGGAATGTTTTTAAGAAGCACCATAAATTCATCGCCGCCAACACGTCCCACAACATCGGTAGGGCGAAATTGCTTTGCAATGCAGGAGGAGATACTGCTGAGTACACTGTCTCCCTGTAAATGCCCGAGGCGGTCGTTGATGGATTTAAAGTTATCTACATCAATCACAAATAGGGCGTGGCGCCCGTCCTTGCCCTCATCGCTTAAATAGTCTTCGATCAACGATTGTGCGGTAACCTTATTGTATGCGCCGGTAAGCAAATCGCGCTGTGCTTTTGCCTCGAGCAGCAGGCGCTCTTTTTTTTGCTTATCAATATCGGACAGGATGCACATTATCTTCTGGGGTGCTCCATCTTCATTATAAAGGATAGAACTGCGCAATTTGCACCAGATATACTCGCCCGACGCCTTTTTGAGACGAAGGTCGCCGTCACTCGGTGCAGTTCCACTGAGGATAGTTTGCAGTCTCTGCTGAAAAAGAGGCTTATCCGCTTCATGAATCAGGTCGTGCTCCAGTAGAGAAGACAAAAAGCAATTGCAGGGAAGATCGTAACCAAATTTCGATTTAAAGTTTGATGAGCACAGCAGGGTGTCGTTTTCAATGGTCCATTCAATCAGAACGTCACCCTCCTGTTCCATTAGCCTGCGGTAATGCTCGTAGCGAATGGCTTGCTGAAGCTGCGCATTTTTGCGCTCGGTAACATCAAAAAGCATGCAAAAATAAAAGCAGCTGCCGCTTTCATCGGTATATAAATTTCCTTTTTCCAGTACCCAAACGGTGTTGCCGTTTTTACAAATCAAACGGTATTCTAGTTCAATGGCATCTCCCGTGCTGCGCTGCTTTGTATATTCGTTGAGCATACGTTCCAGGTCCATGGGGTAAACCAGCAGAATAAAACGGTTTTGAAACCGGTCGCGAAGCTCGTCGCCTGTAAAGCCGGTAAGGCGCAAAAGACCCAGGCTTGCATAATTAATTGTAAACCAACGATCATCTTTGCAGCTCATAATAGCACCCATGATGTTATTGGCAATGCTCTCAAGTAGCGTTATATCTTCTGTTTCAGTAACGGTGCGGCTGATCTCGTCCACGGTATCTGCTCCTTTGATTGATTAGTTGACAAGGTTTCCGAAAAACTCACTTGCGTTATCATCCCGATAAGATGGGGATAAACCAAACAGATATGATACTTCAAGTTGATGGTAAACTAAAATAAAAGGTTAAAAGCTAGTGCAAGGGTGGTTTTGCAGACGCAGTAAAACTGCTGCAGGAAAAAGTCGTTGCAATCACGTATATAATAACGAAAGAACGTAGAAAATATCACGATAAAGCTTGTTACCGTTGCTATGCGAAGTGTAAAATCTCCTTGCTTGTATGCTAAGGTACCTCATTTATATTTATGTTCTATTATAGCCTAAAAACTTGTTGCAACATGTCGAAAAAGTTGCTTATATTTATGATACCTCAAATGCAGCCTGCATTTCAATCAAATTTAAGAATATTTTTCCAATTAAACCAAATAAATGTCAAAAACATGTGAATACATGAAATTTTATTTGTACTGACAATAAAAATGTGATAAAATTTAGACTAAAATAAGGAAACCAACTTTGTAATAGATAGGAGACTTTACAATGACCGGCAACACTGACTCTGCCGAAATCTTATGCATAGGTACCGAGATTCTGCTTGGGAATATTGTCAATACAAATTCCTCTGTTATTTCGCGCGGGCTTGCCGATATCGGCATTAATATGTTCCATCATACCGTAGTGGGCGACAACCCACAAAGGCTGAAGGATGCGCTTGATATCGCATTTTCGCGCAATAACATTGTTGTTACAACAGGTGGGCTGGGTCCCACCTACGATGATCTATCCAAAGAGACTATTGCTGAGTACTTCGACGTAAAGCTTAAGCTGCACGAGCCGTCGGCACAAAGCATCCAGAGTTTTTTCACGAAATGGAATCGTCAGATGACCGAGAACAATCTGAAGCAGGCGATGATGCCCGAGGGCTGTATCGTATTGGAAAACCACAATGGAACGGCACCCGGCGCAATTCTTGAAAAAGACGGTAAAATTGCCGTCATGCTGCCGGGCCCACCGCGCGAAATGACCCCCATGTTCGAGCAACAGGTGTTGCCTTACCTAAAAAAAAGGTCGCAGCAGGTGTTTCGCTCGCATTGCGTTTATTTCTTCGGCATCGGTGAAAGCGCACTTGAAGCTGAGTTGCGCAGCGACATGGAACAGATGCAGAACCCCACCATTGCACCTTATGCAAAAGAGGGTGAGGTAATGCTGCGCGTTACCGCATCTGCCCACACTGCCGACGAAGCGGAAGCGCTGCTGAAGCCTGCGGTGGAAATGCTGCAAAAGCGTTTTCCGCAGTATATTTATGGAATTGATGTAGATAACCTGCAAACTGCCGTTGTAAACGCGCTTGCCGAGAAAAAGCTTAAGGTTGCTACGGCAGAAAGCTGTACGGGGGGATACCTTTCCAAGCGAATTACCGAGGTTGCGGGCAGCAGTGCTGTGTTTGACTGCGGTGTTACCAGCTACGCTAACGAGATAAAAGAAAGCCTGTTGGGTGTGAAAAACGAGACGCTTACGCAGTTTGGTGCGGTTTCGGCACAGACAGCGCAGGAGATGGCGAATGGTGTGCGCCATATATCGGGTGCTGACATTGGTGTTTCTACCACAGGCATTGCAGGGCCGGACGGCGGTACAGACGAAAAACCGGTGGGGCTTGTTTATGTCGGCATCTCCAGCGATTGGCACAACGAAGTTTTGGAGCTGCAGCTGTCGCGTGGTTATGCCAGCGAGCGGGAGTTTATCCGTTACCTTGCAAGCTCACATGCCCTGAGCGCAGTGTTAAAGGCGATTAAAGAGTATCAATAAAAATAAAAGGCTCTCCGAATTTTCGGAGAGCCTTCTTTTATTTCAACAGGGTGAATAAGTGATTCGAGTTTTACTAAGCCTTATCGGTTGTATCTTCACTTTCCTCGCTTGGTACGAACTGGCTGTTGTATAGCGTAGCATAGAAGCCGCCGTTTTGCAGCAGCTTGTCGTGTGTGCCCTGCTCAACAATATGTCCGTCGCGCATGACGAGAATACAATCTGCTTCGCGGATGGTGGATAGCCTGTGTGCTACAATAAAGCTGGTGCGCCCCTCCATCATGTCGGTAAACGCCTTTTGAATACGCACCTCGGTGCGGGTATCAATCGAGCTGGTAGCCTCATCAAGAATCAGCATTGGGGGCTTGGTGAGCATAATGCGTGCAATACACAGCAACTGCTTTTGCCCTTGCGAGAGGTTGCCGCCGCCTTCGGAGATCATGGTATCGTACCCCTGCGGCAGCCGCTTGATAAAGCCGTGCGCATGTGCCGACTTTGCTGCAGCAATCACCTCGTCCAGCATTGCATCGGGCTTGCCGTAGGCAATGTTATCACGGATTGTACCCGAGAACATCCAGGTTTCCTGCAGCACCATGCCATACATAGCACGCAGGCTGCCCCGTGTAATTGCCCGCGTTTCTACACCATCTACCTTGATGCTGCCGCTGTTTATGTCATAAAAGCGCATCAGCAAATTGATAATGGTGGTTTTGCCGCAGCCCGTCGGCCCTACTATTGCGATGCGCTGACCCGATTTTGCATCAAGGCTCAGGTGCTCGATGAGCTTCCGGTCAGGCGAATAAGAGAATGAAACATCATCGAGGTGTACGTTGCCGTCGCAGTGAGTCATTACCAGCGCATCCGGAGCATCCGGGGTTTCGACGGGTTCATCCAACATGGCAAACACGCGGCGGGCGCTTGCGGTTGCGGTTTGCAGCTCGGTAACAACGCCCGAAATTTCATTGAACGGTTTGGTGTACTGGTTGGCGTAGGTGAGAAAACACGAAAGCTGCCCCACCGAAAGCCTGCCGCCAATAGCCGCCAGTGCACCCGAAAGGCCGACTGCCGCATAGACCAGCCCGTTTACAAAACGGGTGCTGGGGTTGGTGGTGGAAGAATAAAACTGTGCGTTCACGCCGGTTGCGTATAGCCGTGCATTGATTTCCTCAAAGCTTTCTTGCGAGCGCTGCTCGTAGCCAAAGGCTTTTACTACCTTTTGGTTACCGATCATCTCTTCAATATATCCGCCCAGCTCGCCGCGGATCATGGACTGTTTGCGAAACTCGTCAAAAGTGTGTTTGGCGATGAACGATGCCACAAACAGCGAAACTGGGGTGAGCAGTACTACAACCAACGTAATTTTTACGTTGATGGAAAGCATAAAGCCAAGGGTGCCTACAATGGTGACAATGCCGGTGAACAACTGTGAAAAGCCCTGTATTAAACCGTCGGAGATTTGGTCGATGTCGTTCACCATCCGGCTAATGAGGTCGCCATGCGCGTTGCGGTCGATATAGCTCAGGGGTACCTGCTCCAGCTTGGCAAATACTGCTTTGCGCAGGTCTTTCACTGTGGAATAGGTAATAACATTGGTGCAGAGCGTCATCAGCCACTGAAACAGCGCGCTCACCAATACAACAACAGCAAAAATTACTAAGATGCGCAGAATGCCTGCGAAATCCACCATACCGGCATCTACAATCTTGTCGATTGCCCCGCCGATAAGCACCGGTGCGTATAGGGTGAGCGAGACGCTGATAACAGCGCTGATAAGCGCAGCGGCAAGATATTTGGTATAGGGCTTTGTAAACTGCAAAATCCGTACGATTGCATTTTGTTTCATGTGCGCTCCGCCTCCTCGCTGCTTAATTGCGAGAGACAAATCTCGCGGTATACCGCACAGCTTTCAAATAAATCGCGATGAGTGCCGATGCCCGCCACCTCACCGTCATCCAGCACAATAATGCGGTCGGCACCTTTGACGGTGTTCGCCCGCTGCGACACCATCAGTACGGTCATGTTCTGTGTATCGCGCGTCAGCGCCTTACGCAAAGCAGCATCGGTTGCAAAATCCAGTGCGCTGGCACTGTCGTCAAGAATTAATATTTTAGGCTCACCCACCAGTGCACGGGCAATGGTAAGGCGCTGCTTTTGCCCACCTGAAAAGTTTTTGCCGCCCTGCAAAACAGGGGTATCACAGCCCTCGGGCAGTTTATCGACAAATTCTTTTGCCTGGGCGATGGAAAGTGCACGGTCAATCTGCTCATCAGTGGCGTTTTCACAGCCCCAGCGCAAATTGGAGCGGATACTGCCGGAAAACAGCACCGCACGCTGCGGTACAATGCCAATTTGCCCGTGCAGCTGTGCAAACGGATATTCTTTTACGTTGACACCATCTACCAAAACCTCGCCCTTGTCCACATCGTAAAAACGAGGGATGAGGTTGACCAGTGTGGTTTTTCCCGAGCCGGTACCGCCGATGATGCCGATGGTTTCGCCTGCTTTGATGGACAGATTTACATTGCTGAGCACATGCTCCTCACTGCCGCTATATGAGAACGAGACATTGCGCAGCTCAATTTTGGGTGCACCCGGAGTAGGCACCTGCTCGGCATTACCTGCATCGGTGACGCTGACCGAGGTTTCAAAAATTTCGTTGATGCGCACCGCCGAAGCAGAAGCCTTTGTAAAAATCACCACCAGATTCGCTACAACAATCAGCGCGAGCAAAATTTGTGTCATGTAGTTCCATAGGGCAATTACCTGCCCTTGGGTCAGCGTGCCCGAGTTGACGCGCATACCGCCAAACCAAAGAATAGCGAGAATGGCGAGGTTTGCCACAATGGAGGTTACAGGATTCAGCAGAGCAGAAAGCTTTGAGACGGTTACAGAGGAATGCCGAAGCTCTTCACTGGTTTGCTCAAAGCGCCGCTCCTCAGTCTCTTGCTTTGAAAATGCGCGGATTACACGCACACCCTCCAAGTTTTCTCGTGTAATGAGCGAAACATGGTCAAGCAGCTTTTGAATTTTGCCGTAAAACGGTACCGAATGGCTCATTACCAAATAAAGTGCAAGCGCAATAAGCACCGCCGCCGCAAGAAAAATTACCGACATTTTAAGGTCGAGCGCCATTGCCATTACCGTAGCACCAATGGCGAGGAACGGTGCGCGAAACACCAGACGGATGAGCATTGCAACCGCAAGCTGCATCTGGTTTACGTCGTTGTTTAGGCGTGTGATCATCGACGGTGTGCCAATTTTATCAATCTCGGCATACGAAAGCGAATTGATGTGCCGAAACAGCTCGTTGCGCACTACCGTGCCAAAGCCCTGCGACGCGCGCGAGGCAAAGAACTGGCAGGTGAGTGAGCATGCAAGCCCAACAACGCCCAGCAGTACCATAATCCACACCATGTTCCAAACATAGGCGGTGTCGCCGTTTTTAATGCCCACGTCGATCATACTCGCTACAACCAGAGGCACAATCAGCTCAAAAATCGCCTCGGTCATTTTAAACATCGGGCCTAAAATAACCTGTTTGCGGAACCCCTTTAAAAAACGCGTTAATTTTATCATCCTGTCTATCATCCTCTTAAATCATGGTGTATTGCATGCTATAGTCTGTTATAATGCGTGATGAACAATTTAGAAATGCTTCGGCTAAACAGCGCTTAGCGCTAAACTCACGTGTTGCATGGCATATACTCTGTTTTAGTAACTTACCGGTCGTACCAAGCACAAACAATCGCATTTGCGGCTAATGATATAGATACCATTATAGCACATTATGGAAGCGATGGCTTATGGCATCTGTTCATAAAAATGCACGAAGAACAGATGCAGTAGTGAAAAAAATATGATATAATAAAACAAATACTCAGCCTTTGCCATTTGGCAAATAGGTTTTATCATATTGGAAACGGTTGTTGCGTGTCTTAGCACGCAAGCTTGCAAAGAAGGCAAGTGCAAAACTGCGTTTTGAGACCGATTACGGGGTAACCGCCAAAACGGATAATTTTTTATAGGATAGGGGAATTGACATGGGATTATTCAGCAGCAATTACGACAGACCCGGACCGGGCATTGATAAAGATGCACCACCCAAAAAGGGTCTGGTGCTGTTTTTCGACATCTACTTTCGCGCATTTTGGGAGCTGATCAAGCTGAACTTTATCTTTATACTATTTTGCATCCCCATTGTTACCATTGGCCCAGCCTGCGCGGCTATGAGCAAGGTAACCATGCTGATGGTGCGTGAACGTCCTTTTTTTGTATTCAGCGATTTTTTCGAGGCATTCAAAAAAGAATTTAAACAGTCGTTTGCAACAGGCCTGCTGATTGGCCTACTCAGTGTGATGCTGCTGGTAGGGATGCGATTTTACCTTCAGGCTGCGGCGCAGAACCCGTTGATGTATGTATTGTGGTTTTTGTTTATAGTGATGGCGTTTATGCTTGGCATGGCTTGCATTTACGTTTACCCGCTGATAGTAACCGTAAGCCTGCCGCTAAAGTCAATTTTTAAAAACGCGCTTTTGCTTAGTATTATTTGTTTAAAGCACAGCCTGCCTGCGCTCATTGCAATTCTCGTCATCGGTGGCGGTGGGTTGCTTTACTTCCCGCTTACAATTCCGCTGTTTCTGGTGTTTTTGCTCTCGCTCATTTCGTTTATCTGCAGCTTTGCCGCGTGGCCGGGTATGAAAAAATATGTGGCTGGCGGGCAAGCCGAGGAACAGCAAGATTAGGATACCTCTTGAAATTTATACAAAATTAGGGTATAATAGAATAAATTGATATAATTAGGAGGTATCTTTTATGTTAAATAAGCAGGTTGCAGCCCTATTAAACGAGCAGATCAACAAAGAGCTTTATTCCGCTTACCTCTATCTTGATATGTCGAATTACTATGCCGATGAAAGCCTAAACGGCTTTGAGAATTGGTTTTATATCCAGACGCAGGAGGAACGCGACCACGCTATGTTGTTCCGCACCTATCTGCTGAACAACAGCGAAAAAGTAACCCTGTTGCCGATTGCACAACCCGATATTACGTTTACCGATTTTAAGGCACCGCTTACCGCCGCCCTGGAGCATGAGCAATTTGTGACAGCTTCCATTAACAACATTTATGCTGCGGCATATGAAGCAAAAGATTTTCGCACCATGCAGTTTTTAGATTGGTTTGTAAAAGAGCAGGGTGAGGAGGAGAAAAATACCGAGGATTTGGTAAAACGCTTTGAGCTGTTCGGCAATGACCCAAAAGGGCTTTATATGCTGGATACCGAACTTGGTGCAAGAGTATACGCCGCCCCCTCGCTTGTGCTGTAATAATTTAAAACAAAACGGACCTGTAAATATTTGCAGGTCCGTTTTTATTTTGCCAAAACCTTAGGCAAGCATTAAAAACGGTGCTGTTGGCGGCGCTCATCAATTCAAAATATAGGTATGCAGCACCATAATGCATAAAGCGATTCGGTTGCATGGTATTTTAATGTGACGGAATAAGAATGCTTGAAAGATGGAAAAGTTTGTGATAATATTGAAAGCTCTTAAGCAGCACCTCTTTTAATGTAAAATTAATTTAAAAGCCGTTGCCGCGCGAAACGGTATCTGTTAAGCCTGTAGGTTTATTTTTGGTTCATACGGTAAACACTATAGCAGATATCGGAACAATTTCTGCGAGGTGACAAGGATGAAAAAAACAAAAGTAGGCTTTTGGGGTTTCGTTTTTCCGGTGCTGTTTGCCTTTATTGCGGTGCAGCTCATCCCCACAATCGTCGGTTTGGGCTACTCCTTTACCGATTGGAACGGCATTAGCTCAAAGCTTAATTTTATCGGCTTAGAAAACTACACCAAGGTCTTTACAGGCGACCCTGAATTTGTAAGCGCATTTCTGTTTACGGTGAAGTTTGCCATTGTATCTGTCATTGCGGTAAATGTGGTCGGCTTTGCGCTGGCACTCATTGTAACGCAAGGCTTTAAAGGCTCGAACCTGTTACGCGCAATATTCTTTATGCCCAACCTCATCGGTGGTATACTACTTGGTTTTACATGGCAGTTTATCTTCACCAAGGTATTTCAAAGCATTGGCAGCTTGCTGAACGTCAGCTTTTTAGATGGCTGGCTTTCCACCCCCGAGACGGGTTTTTGGGGTTTGGTGATCGTTACCACGTGGCAGCTTTCAGGCTATATGATGATTATTTACATCGCATCCATCCAGAATATTCCAGATTCCATCAAGGAAGCCGCGCAGATAGACGGCGCAGGCGCGTGGAAGCGCCTTACCCAAATTACCATTCCGCTGATTGCACCCGCGTTTACCATTGGCTTATTCCTATCCTTATCAAACTCGTTTAAGCTGTTTGATCAAAACCTATCGCTGACGGGCGGTAACCCTTATAAATCCACTCAGATGATTTCGCTGAACATTTATAACACGGCGTTTTCTTACAACGACCTTGGCCTTGCACAGGCAAAAGCAGTGGTTTTCCTCATTGTGGTTGCTGCAATCAGCCTCACACAGCTTTACTTCAGTAAAAAGAGGGAGGTTGAAATGTAATGAAGCAGCAGAAATTTGCGCGAAGCATGACTGCCCTTGTTGGTTTTATCCTGGGTATCCTCTTTCTGTTTCCGCTGTATGTGCTGGCGGTCAACTCGTTTAAAACCCAAAAAGGTATCTTTAAAAATGTGCTTGCACTGCCCAGTGGGGATTATCTTTCTTTAAAAAACTACCCCGAAGCATTTGAAAAGCTCGACTTTATACAGTCGCTGAGCAACTCGCTGCTTATTTCCATTACGTCCACCGTGCTGATTGTGCTGCTCACTGCAATGGCGGCATGGGTACTGGTGCGCTACAAAATCAAAATAAGCACCGTTATTTTTATGACGTTTGCGACGGCTATGCTCATCCCATTCCAGTGCGTTATGCTTCCGCTTGTGCGCCTGATGAGCACCCCTGTTTATATCGCAGCAATCATTATCATTGCAGAGCTGTATCTGTCGTTTATTCTATCGCTCGCGGTAAAGACGATGCTGGAAGACAGATTTGGCAGAAGCAAGGCAAAACAGATTGCTTTTATCCTATTTGGTATAATTGCCGCTGTACTCATTGCGGTGTCGTTTTCAGTAATA
>NZ_DALZQO010000026.1:0-2170 GCF_032017025.1 Hydrogenoanaerobacterium sp. | reverse complement strand
AAGCGGGCAGAAAAACCTGACTGCTCTCAACCGCGTCGGGCTGATTTTTATGTATGTGGGCTTTGGTTCGAGCTTGTCCATCATGCTGTTCCATGGTTTTATCAAGAATGTACCGCTCGAGCTGGAGGAGGCCGCCACCATCGACGGCTGCACCCCATTCCGTACCTTTTGGCAGGTGGTGTTTCCGCTGCTCAAAACGATCTCCATCACCGTCGCTATTCTCAATATTATGTGGATTTGGAATGACTTCTTGCTGCCTCAGTTAACCATTAATAAGGCCGGCTGGCAGACCATACCGCTCAAAACCTACTTCTTTTTCGGCCAGTTTTCCAAACGATGGGATCTTGCCACCGCGGGGCTCATCATGGGGATGCTGCCTATCGTCATTTTTTATCTGTTCTGCCAAAAATATATTGTAAAGGGCATTACAGACGGTGCAATTAAGTAAAGGGGAGTCTTTCGTATGAGAAGCAGCGGTATTTTACTGCACATCAGCAGCCTGCCGTCGCCCTATGGCATTGGCACGTTTGGTAGGCAGGCTTACAACTTTGTGGATTTTTTACGCGCGGCGGGGCAGCGCTACTGGCAGATACTGCCGCTGGGGCCAACCAGCTTTGGCGATTCACCCTATCAATCGTTTTCGGTTTTTGCGGGAAACCCCTATTTTATCGATTTGGATCTGATTTGTGAAGGCGGGCTTTTGGCAAAGGAAGAATGCGATGCTTGCGATTGGGGCAGTGATGCAAAGTCGGTGGATTATGCGAAGATTTTCCACAGCCGCTTCACCCTGTTGTGGAAAGCCTACCTCCGTTTTCAGGATAAAGATGCTCTCGCTGAATTTCGCAAAGAAAACGCCGACTGGGTTGAAGACTATGCGCTGTACATGGCAGTAAAGGCAAAAATGGGGCTCCGGCCATGGACGCAGTGGGAGGACGAAATCAAGCTGCGAAAACCGGATGCTGTGCGGTTTTATCAGTTACATCTTGCCAATGAGATTGAATATTATGTGTTCTTGCAGTACCTATTTTTTAAGCAGTGGTTTGCACTCAAGACGTATGCCAACGACAACGAGGTAGAGATCATCGGCGATATGCCAATTTATGTTGCACCCGACAGCGCAGATGCTTGGGCAAACAGCGAGATATTTCTGCTGGATGAGTACAAGAATCCCATCGATGTGGCAGGTGTTCCGCCGGATGGATTTTCCGCGACAGGGCAGCTTTGGGGCAACCCGCTTTACCGGTGGGATTACCTCAAGCAGACCGATTACGCATGGTGGGTGAAGCGGCTGCAGGCCGCTGGTTACATGCACGACGTCACCCGCATCGATCACTTCCGCGGGTTTGAGAGCTATTATGCAGTGCCTTATGGCGATAAAACCGCCGAAAACGGCGAATGGCGCAAGGGGCCGGGTTACAGTTTTTTTGAGAGCATTATGGCTCGGCTCGGTGATATGCGTCTGATTGCCGAAGACCTCGGCTACCTTACCGAGGAGGTGCATGAGTTGCGCCGCAGTACGGGCTACCCCGGCATGAAGATACTGGAGTTTGCGTTTGACTCACGTGAGGAAAGCGATTACCTGCCGCACAACTATGATAAGGATTGCGTAGTATACACAGGCACCCACGATAACGACACCGTTCGCGGCTGGTTTTCCAGTGCGCCGGGTGAGGATGTGGCATTTGCACGCCGCTACCTCAACATTACAGGCGATCAAAACGGTACATGGGAATTTATCCGTGCGGCGGTGGCGAGTGTAGCCGACCTTGCTGTGGTACAGATGCAGGATTACCTTGAACTGGACTCGCACGCGCGTATGAATACCCCCTCCACCATCGGTACAAACTGGCGTTGGCGGCTATCTCCCGGTGCACTCACCCCCAAGCTGGCACAGCAAATTTGTGAAATGACACAATTATACGGCAGATAAAATACGTATTATGTAAAGATTAAATCCCTTTCTCAAACAAACCACAGCTCACCTCGCAGCCATAATAGCTGCGGGGTAAATTATTCTTCTGCCCTGCATTGCTCCTGCGAACAGATATTTTAATTTCAGTCTGCATTGAGAAGATGCAATAATTATGGTACAATAAACGCAAAAGCGTTTATTATACTCTGCTTTAGCAGGTGCGTTAGGCGTCTTGCCGCCTAATGCACAAATAGCCGC
>NZ_DALZQO010000025.1:0-49497 GCF_032017025.1 Hydrogenoanaerobacterium sp. | reverse complement strand
AGGCAAAAAGGCAGGGGCTTCTGACACGTTCCCCCTTATGAATCCCCCGCGTGCCGCAACAGAGGTGCACGTTCCGCGAGTTTTTTATGTGTAAAAAGTCTTATGGCTCTATGCCCGCGCGGTCTAATTCACAAGTAAGCCCGTTATAGTAGGTACCACCAATGGAGAACATTGCACCCTGTATGGAGACAATGGGACAATATAAAAAGGTTTGGGGAAGTTTGAAACACTTTTCCTCAAAAAGGGTTTCATTTAACACCTCGCACGAAAGTGCGAGACTGCTTATTTCGTAACCTAAAACATTTTTCTTGGTACACTTCTTTTGTTGTTTGACAAAAGAAGTGTACTCGTCGCCGTAGCGGCGAAACTTTTATGAATAAATTAGTAGAATAAAAGTTAATAAACTCTGTTCTAAAATTAGCTGAGTTCTATAACGTAGATTTAAATTATCTCTGTGGAATCAGCAATGAAAAAAGAAATTATCCGTTAAAATAAAAATTAGTTAGCAGTCAAACGAATGACTGCTATTTTTTTGTAAATAATTTATGAAGTCGCTTGACAAAAACAAAAATCCGTGTAGAATAATACTTGTTAGCACTCGAAAGACAAGAGTGCTAAATCCAAAAAAGAGGTGATAAGCTGTGGAGATTGACAAAAGAAAATTGAAGATACTTGCAGCTATCGTCGAAAACTACATTCGCACCGGCGAACCCATCGGCAGCAAGACATTGGCACAGATGCTGGAGTTTCAGGTGTCCCCCGCCACCATCCGCAACGAGATGTCTGCGTTGTTCGATTTGGGGCTGCTCGAACAGCCGCACACATCGGCAGGCAGAATTCCGTCGCATCTTGGCTACAGGATGTACATCAACCAGCTGATGCACTGCAAGCCGTTGACGGAGGACGAACGCGACGAAATTGACGCGCTGTTCAACGTGAGGGACCCCGACCCCGACCGTCTGTTGGAGGATGCTGCAAACGTGCTGGCGCATTATACCAACTGTGCGACAATTTCTACCACCATTACGCCCAAGCATGTCACTGTACGCCGCATTGAGGTGGTGCCTATCGACCGCCGAACGGTGGTAATGCTGGTGGTTGCATCAAACGGTGTGATTAAAAACAAGGTGGCACGCGTAGACTATAACTTAAACCGAGAAATCATCGAGTTCTTTAATAAGTTTGCAAACGACCGCTTCGGGGGACGCTCGATGGACGAAATTTCGACCATGTACGTCAGCTCGGTTGCAGTTGCACTCGGTGAATACTCCCGCGTGTTTACCCCGCTGCTTGCCGGCCTTTACGAGCTTTGCAAGGCGATCAACGACGGACAGTACTTTGCAAGCGGTGAAACCAATCTGCTTGGCTACAAGGAATTCGATGCGGTGGCGCACGACTTGCTCACCACCATCTCCGACCGCGAGAAGATTACCGATATCCTCCCCTTCCAAAAAGAGGGCGTGCAGATTTCAATCGGTAAAGAAAACCCGCTGTCTGAGCTCACCGATTCTTCGGTGATTGTTGCGACCTACAAAATTGGCAAAGACAGCTGCGGTGCTATCGGCGTGGTTGGTCCGGTTCGGCTGGACTATCAAAGGCTAATCCCACATCTGGAATACTTTGCGAAGACGTTAGGAAAACTGTTATCAGATACCCTTGAAAACGAGGAGTAACAGGACATATAAAACCTGCGGGGATTCCCGCTTAATATCAAAAGCAGCAAACCGCTGCTGAGAGGAGACAGAGAGAGTGTCTGCAAAAAAAGCAAAAGAGTCTGCACCGCAGGCAGAAGAGGCTAAGGTGGAGGATGTAGCCACCGAAGAAACCGCTGCACAACCTGCTGTAGAACAGGAAATCAGCGAGGCGGATCTGCTGAAAAAACAGATGGAAGAGCTCAACGACAAATTGATGCGAACCCTTGCCGAGTACGATAATTACCGCAAACGTTCGCAGAAAGAGCGCCTTGAGATTTACCCCGAGGCAGTTGCCCAAACCGTATCGAAATTTTTACCGGTGCTCGATAATTTTGATCGGGCAATGGAAAGCGAATGTGAGGATTCGGAGTTTAAAAAAGGCGTGGATATGATTTTTACCTCGTTTAAAGAGTGCCTGAAAGCGCTGAACGTGGAGGAGATTGAAGCCGAGGGAAAAGAATTTGACCCCAACCTGCACAATGCGGTGATGCACCTTGAGGATGAAAACCTTGGTGAAAATACCATTGCGGCAGTATTCCAAAAGGGCTATAAAATGGGTGACAAGGTGCTGCGCCATGCCATGGTGCAGGTAGCCAACTAACACAGGCCTATACAATTAAAATAAAAACACCGGCGGGGAATCCCGCGTAAAAAACATAGGCGCACAGCGCCAATTTATTGGAGGGAATTTTTTATGGGAAAAATCATTGGTATTGACTTAGGTACAACAAACTCCTGCGTATCGGTTATGGAGGGCGGCGAGGCAGTCGTAATTGCAAACGCCGAGGGCGCACGCACCACTCCATCTGTGGTTGCATTTTCTAAAACAGGCGAAAGAATGGTAGGTCAGGTTGCAAAACGTCAGGCTGTTACCAACCACGAGCGCACCGTAAGCTCCATCAAGCGACATATGGGTACCGACTACAAAGTACACATTGAAGATAAAAGTTACACCCCGCAGGAGATCTCCGCGATGATTCTGCAAAAGCTGAAAGCGGATGCAGAAGCATATCTGGGCGAAAAAGTTACCGAGGCGGTTATTACCGTTCCTGCGTACTTCACCGATGCTCAGAGACAGGCGACCAAAGACGCAGGCAAAATTGCAGGTCTTGATGTAAAACGTATCATCAACGAGCCCACCGCTGCTGCACTTGCTTATGGCGTGGACAAAGAAAACGACCAGAAGGTTATGGTATACGACCTTGGCGGCGGTACCTTCGACGTTTCCATCATTGAGATGGGCGACGGCGTGCAGGAGGTTCTTGCAACCGCAGGCAACAACAAGCTGGGCGGCGACGACTTTGACGAGCGCGTCATCAACTACCTTGCTGCTGAGTTCAAAAAGGATTCCGGCATTGACCTTTCGGGCGATAAAATGGCAATGCAGAGACTCAAAGAGGCTGCTGAGAAAGCGAAGATTGAGCTTTCCGGCATGACCACAGCAAGCATCAACCTGCCGTTTATCACCGCAGATGCAACCGGGCCGAAGCACCTCGACATCACTTTGACCAGAGCAAAATTCAACGAGCTCACCGCAGACCTTGTTGAAAAAACCATGGGCCCTGTTCGTCAGGCGCTCTCCGATTCCGGCTTGCAGCCTTCTCAGCTCGATAAAATCCTGCTGGTGGGCGGTTCCTCCAGAATCCCCGCTGTACAGGATGCCGTAAAGGGCATTACAGGCAAAGATCCGTTTAAGGGAATCAACCCCGATGAATGTGTGGCAATTGGTGCAGCCATTCAGGGCGGCGTGCTCGGCGGCGACGTAAAAGGCCTGCTGCTGCTCGACGTCACTCCCCTGTCCCTTGGCCTTGAAACACTGGGTGGTGTATTTACCAAAATTATTGAGAGAAATACCACCATCCCCACCAAAAAATCGCAAGTATTCTCCACCGCGGCAGACGGCCAAACCTCGGTTGAGGTTCATGTTCTGCAGGGTGAGCGTGAGATGGCAAGCGATAACAAAACTCTGGGTAACTTCCGCCTTGACGGCATTCCGGCAGCACCCCGTGGCGTGCCCCAGATCGAGGTAACCTTTGATATCGACGCCAACGGCATTGTGCACGTTTCGGCGAAAGACCTCGGCACGGGCAAAGAACAGAACATCACCATCACCTCCTCCACCAACATGTCCAAAGACGATGTGGAGCAGGCAGTGAAGAACGCAGAGGCATTTGCCGCTGAGGATAAAAAACGCCGTGAGGAGATTGATACAAGAAACGGTGCAGATCAGATGGTTTACCAGTCTGAAAAGACCATTACCGACCTCGGTGATAAGATTGCGGCGGATGAAAAAGCTGACCTTGAGGCGAAGATTGCAGCACTCAAAGAGGCGCTGAAGGGCACCGATGTTGAGGCAATTAAAGCAAAACAAGAGGAACTGCAGAAGAAATTCTACGAGGTTTCCTCCAAGGTTTACGAGCAGGCCCAGGCAGCCGGCCAGCCAGCACCGGGCGCAGATGCAGACGCAAATGCAGGTGCGGCTCCCAATGAAGGCGACTATGTTGATGCGGACTACAAGGATGCGGATGACGCAAAATAAGTTTATTTGATGCCAATGTAGGGGCACGGCAAGCCGTGCCCCTACAGATGCGTTTTACAATTAAAGCGCATTGTGGTACACTAAGCTATTGTGAATAAACATATTTGAATTTGATAAAGGGTGGTACATTTGCCTGACAAAAGAGATTATTATGAAGTGCTCGGCGTACAAAAGGGCTGTTCCGACGACGAGCTGAAAAAAGCATACCGAGGTCTTGCGAAAAAATATCACCCGGATTTAAATCCTGGCGATAAAGAGGCCGAGGCAAAATTTAAAGAAGTTAACGAAGCGTATGAAATCCTCTCTGACGCGCAAAAGCGCCAGAAGTACGACCAGTTCGGCTTTGCAGGGGTTGACCCCAGCTATGGCGCGGGTGCGGGCGGCGGTTTTGGCGGCTTTGGCGATATGGATTTTGACTTAGGCGACATCTTCGGCAGCTTTTTTGGTGGCGGCTTTGGCGGCAGTAGCAGAACCCGCAACCCCAACGGGCCCATTCGCGGCAATGCGGTAAATGCGCAGCTGAACCTGTCGTTCATTGAGGCTGCACTGGGCTGTCAAAAAGAAATTACCATACAGCGCCTTGAACGCTGCGATACATGTGAGGGCACAGGCGCCGCAAAAGGCACCTCGCCCGAAAGCTGCTCCGATTGCAGCGGCACCGGTCAGGTGCGCGTACAGCAGCGCACACCGTTTGGTGTTATCCAAACCAGCAAAACCTGTCCCAAGTGTGCCGGTAAAGGTAAGGTTATCAAGAGCCCGTGCGGCGACTGCCGCGGCATGGGGCGTATACGCCACACCAGAAAAATTATGGTCAACGTACCCGCAGGCATCGACAATGGTCAGACCTTTGTGATGAGTGGGCAGGGTGACCACGGAATGAATGCAGGGCCTGCCGGTGACCTGAACGTGACAGTGGGCATCCGCCCCGACCCGATTTTTGAGCGCGACGGCTTCAACGTCTGGTGTGAGGTACCCATCACCTTTACGCAGGCAACGCTCGGCGATGAAATTACGGTTCCCACCATTGATGGCAAGGTGACCTACGAAGTACCCGAGGGTACACAGCCCGGCACCACTTTCCGCCTGCGCAACAAAGGTATTTCTTTTGTGAACGGGCGCGGCAGAGGCGACCAGTACGTCAAGGTAACCGTTGAAGTACCCAAAAACCTCAACAACAAGCAAAAGCAGGCGCTGAAGGATTTTGAGGAGCTTGCAAACGATAAAAACTATGAAAAACGCAAGGGCTTTTTTGAAAAGATTAAGGATGCGATGAAGGGAGAGGACTAATCGGTGGAGTGGAGCGAAGTAACCGTTAAGGTGCCAGCACAACAGGTGGACGATGCAGCGGCGATTACTCAGATGGCGGTGCCCTATGGCATTTACATTGAGGATTATTCTGATCTCATCACCGAAGCGCCCAAAATTGCACAGGTCGATTTTATCGATGAAGAGCTGCTTGCGAAAGACCGCACTCATGCGCTGATTCATCTGTACATCAAACCCACCGAAAACCCCAATGAGGCGGTGTCGTTCCTCACCGAACGCTTTACCTCCGAGCAGATCCCTTTCCAAATCACCACAGTAAAGGTGCAGGAGGAAGACTGGGAAACCGAATGGAAGAAATACTACCACCCCATTCAGGTGGGAAAACGCCTTGTGGTGTGCCCCTCGTGGGAGCATTACGACCTTGTCGGCGACGAGGTTGTGGTCTCACTCGACCCGGGCATGGCGTTTGGAACCGGCACACACGACACCACCAGGCTGTGCATGCAGTTGCTGGAGGAATATGTTGCCGCCGACACCACAGTGCTTGATATGGGCTGCGGAAGCGGTATTCTTTCGATTGCGGCTATGCTGCTGGGTGGTAAATCCGCCATCGGTGTGGATATTGACGACACCGCGGTGCGCGTTGCCAATGAAAATGCCGCGCTGAACAAGGTGACCGATCGTACCACCTTTCTTTGCGGCGACCTCACCGACAAGGTTAGCGGCACCTTTGATCTTATCTGCGCCAACATTGTCGCAGATGTCATCATCCGCCTCTCCCCTGTTATTCCGCAGTTCTTAAAGCAAGACGGGGTATTCATCGCATCCGGCATTATTTCAGAACGCGCCCATGAAGTGGTTGCAGCGCTTGAAGAAATTGGGCTGCACATTGTGAAGCGTGAAGAAAGCAGCGGCTGGGTGGCTTTGGCGTGTAAATTTTAGCAGAGAGCATGGGCTTTTCTGCTTTTACTGAATCAACGGAGGCTTAAACTATGCCGCGATTTTTTGTAGAGCATGCGAACGGCGACAAGATTACCATCACGGGTGATGACGCGGCACACATCAGCCGCGTGCTGCGTATGGGTGTGGGCGATGACCTCATCGTATGCGAAAACAGCACTGACATCGAATATTTTTGCAAAATTGCCGATATCAGCGCAAGTGCGGTGACGCTTTCGGTTGACCGCTCGCAGCACAGCGCTGCCGAGCCTGACGTAAAGGTGCACCTGTATCAAGCGTTGCCCAAATCGGATAAAATGGAACTGATCATTCAAAAAGCGGTGGAGCTGGGTGTGTGTGAAATAACCCCGATGCTTACCCGCCGCTGTGTATCGCGCCCCGATGCCAAAAGCCTTGCCAAAAAGAGGGAGCGCTGGCAGAAGATTGCGTATGAGGCCGCCAAGCAGAGCGGCCGCGGCAGAATTCCGGTTGTTCACCCCGTGGTGGAGTATAAAGACGCGGTGCAACAAATGGGCAAAGTGCCGCTTTCGATTCTGTTTTACGAGCTGGGCGGTAATAAGCTCAAAGAGCTACTGCAAAGCTGCCCGAGTCAGGTTTCGATCGCAGTTGGCGCAGAGGGCGGCTTTGACGAAGAAGAAGTTGCCTGCGCAGTAGAGCAGGGTATTCGTACCGCCACACTGGGCAAGCGTATCCTACGCTGCGAAACCGCGCCGCTGTGTGCGCTTTCCGCCATTATGTTTGAAACCGGAAATCTAAATTAGTAAAAAAAACCGAACATTGCGTTCGGTTTTTTTATTCACATTTTTGTGTTATAATAAAGCCGCTGAAAATTCTAGTGCTGTTTTGTAAGCAATAGAAGAATCGGGCTTCAAAATTTGACAAATTAACCATAAAGGAAATGATACAATGGCAAATGCACCCCAAAACTACCGCGGCAAACGCCGCAGAGGCCGCCGTAAATCCCCTGTGCCAATGATTTTATTGCTTGCAGCAGTTTTGCTTGCAATTATCATTGGTGTGGCGGCCTGCAACCACAAAAAAAGCGGGCAGGAAAACTCGCAGCCGCCCGAAAGTCTCATATCTGAAAGTGACGCGCCACTGGAAAGCAGCAGCGAAGACGAGGCTTCGAGCAGCGAGAGCGCTGTACCCGTAGGCGGTGAGGAGAGCGATGTTACCGTGAGCAGCGAAAGCAGTTCCGGCTCGTCTAGCGCAGGGCCGAACCCTGAAAAGCCTGACGACTGGCGGTTGGTGCTGGTAAACCCCAAAAACAAGCTTAGCGGCGACTATGACGTAACACTTGCCAATGTGAATGCAAGCTACCAGCTAGATGCGCGCATTGTGGAAGACATGCAGGCAATGATTGCCGCGGCAAAAGCAGATGGATATTCACTGCAGATTTGTTCGGCGTACCGTTCTACCGAGCGCAGCGCGGTGCTTTACAAGAACAAGGTGAATCAATTGAAGAACAGCGGGTATTCCGATGAAGAAGCGGCTGTGGAGGCTGCCAGATGGGTAGCACCACCGGGAACCAGTGAGCACAACACAGGGCTTGCTGCTGACATCGTATCGGTAGGCTATTTCACCAAATACGCAGACCTGGAGCACGACTTCGAAAAATTCGATGAGTTCAAATGGCTGTATGAAAACTGCGCCGACTATGGCTTTATCCTGCGTTACCCCAAGGATAAGCAGGAAATCACAGGCATTACCTATGAGCCGTGGCATTACCGCTATGTGGGCAAAGAGAATGCTCGTAAGATTATGGATCAGAAAATCTGTTTGGAGGAGTACTTGAATCAACATTAGGAGTGAAGGCCTTGACATTCGGCGCGCCACAACAGAATAGTCAGAGCACCGGTACCTCTGCGCTGAGCGCAGCGGTAGGCATATTGCTGGCCGGGGCGATTCTTGTTACCGGCACCTCTCTTGCAAACGCACTCAAAAATAAGGGCGAGGAGTTAGTGGTGAAGCAAGTGTTTCAGCAGGAACAGGCCCAGCTGCGCGGCACCGAAAACAAATTACTGCGCCGTAAAACTGTGGGGCTGCTCGAGCAGTATGCATTTGCATTTGCCGATGCCGCCATTAATTTTGATACAGTGCCAAAGCTGAACAGTAAGATTTTTTTAAAGCTTGCAACCTCAATGCCCGATGATGTGGAGCCTGTAAGCGTTGCATTTGATCACTACGATATTATACTCACCTGCTATTCACAAAGCGAGCAGTCGCCTGCAGTATTTTACCAGAGGCTGCAGGAGGTGGGGCTGTTTCAAAGTGTGGCACAGTCTTCCGTTATCAAGCAGGAGGAGGGCTTTGTGTTTCAAATCATCTGCTCTCCTCATATCAGTGAGGGGCAGCTGACTTTAGAATGACAGCAATAAAAAAAAGAGACGCAGAAGCGTCTCTTTTTTTGTGAAATTTTGAACAGTGCGGAATGCGTGCCTGAGCTACGGTACGCGGGGATTCATAAAGCGTTTCCTCCCGCCGGCTAGCCCACCATAATCTTGCCGTCCGGCATGATCTGGTTTTTGTTGATGCCGCCTCGAACGGCGAGAGAAAGTACAAACGAAATGGGGCCTACACGCCCGGTAAACATGGTAAGAATCAGCACCATCTTGGAAGGGATGTTGGCAACCGCTGTTACACCAGATGAAAGCCCAACCGTTGCAAATGCCGAAACTGCCTCAAACATGGCATCGATGCCTGTTTCCAGTGTACTTTCGGGAATGGTGAAGTACATTACACCGCCCGCAATAATCACCAGAAAAGCCGCCAGCACGATAATTGTCAGTGACTTGTATACCGTGTTTTTCGCTACCTTGCGCTTCATAATCACCGTATCCTCACTGCCCTTGATGACCGAAAGCACCGTCATAATTACAACCGAAATAGTGGTGACCTTAATACCACCGCCCGTAGAGCCGGGTGCCGCACCGATGAACATCAGAATCATCGAAAGGGTTTTGGTAATGAGGTGCATTTGGGTAATATCAATGGTATTAAAGCCTGCAGTACGGGTGGTAACCGATTGAAAGTACGCGGCGAAAAGCTTTTCGCGCAGCGACATGTCTGCCATGGTAGCGGGGTTATTCCATTCGCAAATCAAAAACATCGCCGTGCCCGATGCAATCAAAATTGCGGTAATCAAAAGCACCACGCGGCTGTGCAGCATCAGCTTTTTGGTTTTGCGGTATTCCATCAGGTCTGCCCATACCACAAAGCCCAAGCCACCGATAATAATCAGCATTGTAATGGTGAAAATAACAATAAAATTACCATTATAGTTGCTCAGTGAAATGAATGGCTGTTCAAACCCCAAAATATCAAAGCCTGCGTTACAAAAGGCCGATATCGCAAGAAAAATTGAGATAAAAATACCATAGAGACCGTATTTCGGAACAAAAACCAGCATTAAAATTGCCGCGCCAATGCCCTCCACCGCCAGCGATGCCTTTACAACAATGCGGATCATTTTGTCGATATCCATAACGCCGTCAACGTTAATCGCCTCCTGTGCACGCTGCATAGAGCGAAAGCCCAGGCGCTTGCCGATAACAATGTTGAAAAATGTGGTAATCGTTACAAGCCCCAGCCCACCCACTTGAATGAGCGCAAGTATGGTTGCTTGGCCGAAAACCGACCACTTGGTGCCGGTGTCAAACACAATTAGGCCTGTAACACAGGTGGCACTGGTAGCCGTGAACAATGCGTCCAGCACATTGGTAAACTGCCCGTCTCTTGATGAAAAAGGCAAGCAGAGCAACAGCGTACCAACGGCAATTACAGCAAGAAAGCTAAGGCAAATAGCACGTGCGGGTGAGGTAGAAAGCGAAGAACGTTTTTTCTCGGGCGAACTTGGGAACACAGCGAACAGCACTCCTTTATATTTATAAGGTCCTTATTGCACAAAATAAAAGCGAGGTGCCCCTCGCCTTTTCCGATTAAAGCTCAAGCAAAAAGTTCTTTGCACGGCAAATCAAATTTTTGTCGTTTTTAAAAGTGACTGCGCTTAGTGCCTCATCAATTCCCAGCCATTTTACCTCGCTGACCTCTTCGTCCTGCTTGCGCACCTGATCGTTTTCGGCATAACCTAAAAAGTATACCACCTGTTTTTTCACATTTGGTTTTGGATAGTATTCCACACACTCGCGAAAACCATCCAACAAATCAATGGTAAGCCCTGTTTCTTCATTCACCTCTCGCAGTGCGGTTTGCACCTCGTTTTCTCCGGCCTCCACATGCCCTTTCGGAAAAGACCAATGGCCGCCGAAGCGATGCCTGATTAAAAGTAGTTCAGGCTGTTTATCGTCCTTTTTACGGTACACAAGGGCACCGCATGACTTTTCACGTTTCATTTTGGTAATCCTCCACTTAAACTCGTAACACAATCAACATCCATTGTGCAACACACTGCGTGCACGACACTCTATCTACCTAATATAACACTTTTTTGGCTTTTAGAAAAGCCCTAATGCATAAAAAATGCATCTTTCGCGCTGCTTGTAATTGACAACTTTTTTTAATTAGTATAATATAGAGGGTACGGGTTTATCCCTCTGTAAATCTATTATTCAGCCGGATAGACCTGCTGCCTCTATTGCAACGAAATTTTGCAGCTCAAATAGGCTAAAAACTTAATATGCCCCCATAGTTAAATGGATATAACAGACCCCTCCTAAGGGTCAGTTGCAGGTTCGATTCCTGCTGGGGGTGCCACCGGCTTGAAGCCGGATACAATTCGCGCACTTCACTTTTGTGGAGTGCGTTTTTCTTTGCACACGCGCCGGAATCTTGCATTTTTATAGGCGGCGTTGCCCCCTAATGACGTCGGTTTTCGCCGCTGGTGCTCTGAAAACACTCCTGTCACCCCATAGGAGAAAGCGGTCGACGGTGTTCGCCCGACCGCTGGAGCGTGCTACCCGGGTAGGCCACGTCCAACATTACTCATTGTCTAAGAACACGTAAAATCTTTTTTTATACGCAAAAATGTGATATGATGGGTTTAAAGCGATTGCACCACGCAGGTAAACAGGAAGTTGCAGTGTGGATTGGTTCGATTAGGAGGGATTAGCGTTATGGATGATGAATTAAAAATTAAAATGTACTCATTTACGGTGGATTGCAAAGACCCGCATAAATTGGCAAAATTTTATGCAGCGTTGCTCAAGTGGGAAATAATGTTTATCGATGAAGATTGGGCATGTGTATACGCTCCAGGAACCAATCAGGGATCATATCCTGGTATAATGTTTCAACACAATCCTGAGTATAAACCGCCTGTGTGGCCGTCAGAACCTGAAGCTCAACAGCAAATGGCACATATAGACTTCGCCGTTAATGATTTAGAAAAAGCAGCTGAGTATGCAATCCATTGTGGAGCAGTTGTCGCAGCCAAGCAATTTTCCAGCAATTGGAGGGTTATGATTGACCCCGCCGGGCACCCTTTTTGCTTATGTCAAATGAAATCAATTATCGAAAGTGCCCATTTTGCATTGTTATAGAAAATCGCAAAATTGAGAGAAAAGTTACGATATTAACAATTTTTTTCACTATTATTCCACCAGTTTAAAGCCGAACAGAAAACGCGCCTCACTTTGTGGGGCGCGTTTTCTTTTGTGCCCGCACCCTAAGTTTTGCACCTATTTTGACACAATGATACAAACAATAAAAAGCAAGAGCGCCCCAGCGGCACAGATTCAAGTGATTTTGCTTTGTGTGATATTTAAATTCCATTTTATACAATAAATTCCTTTACAAAAACCATTAGGTATGTTACTATTGGTAACAGGAGGGCGATGTATGGATATTATAATTTTGGGCTTACTAATGATACGAAAATGTACGGTGTATGAAATGCGCAAGAGTATTGACATGTGCTTTTCTTCCATCAGCAGCAACAGTATGGGCAGTATACAGGCAGCTATAAAGAAATTGTTGGCCAACAATATGGTTAGATTTAATGAATACGTAGAGAGTGGCGTTAACAAGAAAGTATACGAAATTACAGATGCTGGTAAGGGCTGCTTTTACGCGAGCGTCTCATCGCCTATGCGGTATAAAGAAAAAAACATGGAACTGAGCAAGCTGTTCTTTATGGGCTTTACAAATAAGGAAAGTTGGAGGCAATTAATAGATGCCTACATTAACGAACTAAAAGAAGAACAAAAGGCGCTGCATAGTATACGTACAATCATAGACAACAACCCTGCCATTAATGAAGAATATTTGGAAGAATTGAAAAGAACAAGCTCTATCCGTTTTGAAGAATTTGCAAACCCAATTGAATACGTCAAGGGAATCGCTTTTTTTCAGTGCGCAACACTTGAGCTCTCAATTGACAAGATTGCTTTTGAAATTGAATGGTTTGAGAAATTAAAGGATACGATGGAGAGGGGGGGAACCTTTGAATAATCTTGAAAAAAGGAAATATGAAAAAGGCTTCGAAAAGGTCTTTCATAAACTGACGCGGTCTTCCATAATCTATGAATGTTCCTTACACATAGAGAATACGGAGGGCAATTTTTCATGGAGCAAAGGGTATGGCGGAAGAAGCCTCGATTCTCCAATGGTGCTGACCAGTGTCTCTAAGTTGTTTACGACTACCTGTATTTTAAATTTAATACAGCAGGGAAAATTATCACTGCAAGATAATTTATCCGAATTTTTTGATTCGGAAATACTGCAAAGCATACATGTTTATAAAGGCATCGATTGCTCCGGTCGGCTAACGGTAGGTAATTTGCTTTTCCAGAATACGGGGTTCCCGGACGTCTTTGCAGTAGGGACAAACTGTATCAACAAGAAAATGATAAGATCAGATGTTTCTGTATCATTTGAGGATTATGTAAAAATCGCAAAAGAGAGTAGGAAGAAATTTGCTCCCGGTGCTGCGGGGAAGGCTCATTACTCTGATCTGAATTTTGAAATGCTGGGCAAAATAATCGAGCGGCTTGAGCAAAGCAGCCTGCACAATGTGTATAAAAAATATATTTTTGATCCTCTCAATCTTCAAAATACATATATGCCGGAAAATGATTGTGATTTCATCCCCAACATATATCACAGAGAAAATGCCTTATATCGTCCCATGCTGATTCGCAGTATTCCGGCTAGCGGAGGATGCATCAGCACATCAAAGGAAATGATGCAATTTATTAAGGCCTTTTTTGGAGGAAAGCTATTTGATAGGTGCATATTTGAGCAATTGCGCAGTTTTGCGATGATACAATACGCACCACCGCTCGGGCAATATGGGGGCGGGTTTGTACGGTTAAATATCTCCGGAATTGCCAGTTTGTTCCGGTGCAAGGGCGAACTGATCGGACATATGGGAGCCAGCGGAGCTTATGCCTACTATTATCCGGAAAAGGATTTGTATTTTGTAGGAGACAACAATCAAATCTCTGCCCCTGGCAAACTGTTTACAGTCCCGCTACAGTTGGCAAAAGTGGTATCCGACTAATAGTTTTGCACCATTTTGTTATGTGCGGCTTATATTGTACCATAATTTGATTTTTTGCGAGCGGAACAAGAAAATCCCCTTGACAATAGTAAAATAGTCTTATATAATTAGGAAAATTTAATTACTTAAACCGATGAATAAGAAGAGTACGCATAATTTTTGCTTTTCAGAGAGCCACCGCTTGGTGTGAGTGTGGCAAGTGAGGTTATGCCGAATGGACTTATGAGGGCGGGACGAAAAACAGCCTTGTTTAGTAGTGCCCGACGGGTTCTCCACCGTTACCATGGAAGCATATATGTTTGTATATGAAATAAGTGGGTATGTTTTACATATCAATTTGGGTGGTACCGCAGAAGTTTACGAGACTTTTGTCCCAGCAGAATGCTGAGGACAAAGGTCTTTTTTGTTTTGTTTCCATAAACAGTTTATATAAAAAAGAAAGAGGGTAACCGCAATGAAAAACATTCCGCACAGAATTTATTTGACCGAAGAACAGATGCCGAAGCAATGGTATAACCTAAGGGCGGACATGAAAGAGCTGCCCGCACCTATGCTCAACCCCGGCACCCTGCGGCCTGCAACCGAAGAGGATTTATACCCTGTGTTTTGCAAAGAGCTTGCACATCAGGAGATGGATGACAAAACCCGCTATGTCGATATTCCGCCCGAGATTCAGGAGTTTTACAAAATGTACCGTCCCTCTCCGCTCATCCGCGCCTACAACCTTGAAAAGGCGCTGGGCACCCCCGCAAAAATATATTATAAATTCGAAGGCAACAATACCTCGGGCAGCCATAAGCTGAACTCCGCCGTTGCACAGGCATATTATGCAAAAAAGCAGGGTCTGCAAAGCCTTACCACCGAAACCGGCGCCGGCCAGTGGGGTACCGCCCTTGCCGAGGCATGTTCCTTTTACGGCATTCCGCTTACCGTTTATATGGTCAAGGCTTCTTACGAGCAAAAACCGTTTCGTAAAGCCATCATGCAAACCTTTGATGGTAAGGTAATTGCCAGCCCGAGCAATACCACCGAGGCGGGCAGAAAAATTCTGGCGGAAAACCCCACCACGGGCGGCAGCCTTGGCTGCGCAATTTCCGAGGCGGTGGAGAAAGCAGTTACCACCCCCAACTGCCGCTATGTGCTGGGCTCGGTTTTAAACCAGGTGTTGCTGCACCAGTCCATCATCGGCTTAGAGTCAAAAATAGCGATGGAGCTGATCGGTGAATATCCCGATATCATCATTGGCTGTGCGGGCGGGGGCTCCAACCTTGGTGGGTTGATTGCACCCTTTATGCAGGATAAATTGACCGGCAAGCAAAACTCCAGAATCGTGGCGGTCGAGCCTGTCTCCTGCCCGTCGCTCACCCGTGGCAAGTACGCCTACGACTTCTGCGATACCGGCAAAATTACGCCTATGGCAAAGATGTATACATTGGGCTGCGAATTTATTCCCGCCCCAAACCATGCCGGCGGTCTACGCTATCATGGCATGTCACCGGTGCTGTCGAAGCTGTACCATGACGGCTATATGGAGGCAATTGCCGTAGAACAGACAAAAGTGTTTGAGGCGGCCACCTTCTTTGCAAAGCAGGAGACGATTCTACCCGCACCCGAATCCGCACATGCCATTCGTGCGGCAATTGACGAGGCGCTTAAGTGGAAAGAAACCGGAGAAGAAAAAACAATTCTGTTTGGTCTGACCGGAACAGGCTATTTTGATATGACAGCCTATACCTCGTATCTTGAGGGGAAAATGAGCGATTACATTCCAACCGATGAGGAGCTTCAGGCAGGCTTTGATAAGCTGCCAAAAATACCCGGAATACAGGAATAACTCAGTGCTTTGCCGACACGCCCGCAATAAAAAAGCGGGCGTGCTTTTTGTATCATAAATTGTTTACAAAAAGGCGGTATATTGATGCATGCCTTTTGTGCTATGCTATTATTTGCAATAATATTATGCTTTTTAAGGTGATTGGATGGATTACAACAACAATTTTAACCAAAACAAACTGTCTGAGTCCGGCTACACATATGTACAGGGCTTGGGCTTTGTTCCGTTTGGCCCGGCGTATCAGGAGCGCACCTCGCTGATCACCTGTGCGAACGCAGCGGGGCTTGCAGTATTGCTCTACCTGTTTTTACGGGTTGCTGTTCCGGCTTATGTTGTACGCTTTTTTATGTTGTTTATGCCACAAATCCGTTATTTTAACTCACACCTAATGGCCCCCGAATGGATAACACAAATTATAGACGGGCTGAGTTTTCTGTTATGCAATTTTGTTGCGTATGGGCTTTATCTGCTGTTTATTCGTATCCCCGTAAGGGTAGCGCTTCCGCTGAAGCGCCCACAGGCAGCAATGACCGTACCTGCGGTGTTTATTGCACTTGCGGTTTCGGTGCTTGGGTCTGCCGCAACAGCAGCCCTCAGCGGTGTGATGAGCCTTGCGGGGCTGATTCCCATTATGCCCGACATCTCGGTTTCTGTAACGCCGGTGGGGCTGATTGCCGCGCTGGTGAACATTTGCATTTTACCCGCGATTGTGGAGGAATTTGTATTCCGCGGTGTGCTGATGCAGAGCCTGCGCCGCTTTGGTGACGGTTTTGCACTGGCGGTATCTGCGATTGTTTTCAGCTTGCTGCACCTCAATTTTATGCAGGCACCCATTGCATTGCTGATGGGTATGGTAATCGGTTATTTTGTCATCCGTACCGGTACGCTGTGGACGGGCATTATCATCCATTTTGTGAACAACCTGCTGGCATTGGCGCAGCAAATTGTATTGCCCATGCTTACTCAAAGGCAGGCGGAAATTGTAAACCTAACAATGGTACTGCTGTATTTGATTCTTGGGCTCATCAGTACGATTTTACTTGCGCGCAGCAGTGACGATCTATTTCGCTTAAAGACAGTGCCGTCTTCGTTTACGGTACGCCAGCGCACAAAAATGTTTTTTTCCTGCCCGGCAATGATTATTGCGATTGTATTAATTGCATCGTTCTCACTGCAAAGTATTCAAAGATTACCGAGGTAAACCATGGAACAACAACACGAATTCTATATGCAACAGGCGCTGCAGCTTGCCGCGCAGGCAGCGGTGCTTGGTGAAGTACCTGTGGGCGCGTTGGTGGTAAAGGACGGGCGCATTGTAGGACGCGGCTTTAACCGGCGCGAGGGCAGTAAGAATGCACTCACACATGCGGAGCTGATTGCGATTGATCAGGCATGCCGTACACTGGGCGGCTGGCGGCTGTTTGGCTGCGACCTGTATGCTACGCTCGAGCCCTGCCCTATGTGCGCGGGGGCAATCATCAACAGCCGCATTGACCATGTTTTTTTTGGTGCATACGATAAAAAGGCGGGTTCCTGCGGTTCGGTCATTAATCTTTTTGAGCTGCCTTACAACCATTTCCCCAAGGCTGAGGGCGGCATTTTACAGCAGGAATGCGCCGGTATACTCAGCGACTTTTTTAGAAAATTACGCAGATAAAAATGGAGGCCCCGATTCGAAACAGAATCGGGACCTTTTTTTGCCATTTTTCAGCGTAATGTTGAAAGCCTGTTGAAACGGGGGAAAACTTTATAAAGGTTGGTGCAATATCGGGTGAAATGCGGCAGTTGGGTAAGGTTTTCCACAGAGGAAAACCGCTATTTTAAACTATTTTCACGGGTTTTCCAACTTTTTGTGTTGAAAACTCGGTGGAAAGTGTGGAAAGATATAATTTTTTACATAGAATTTACAAGATGTAATACAGAAAAATGTCAAGAGCAAAATGTAGAAGCCTGCGGAATAACGAGCACAAGATATAGAATAAAACAGATGAATTTTTCCACATCTCCCAACATCGGCTGTTGAATGATATTACAGGACGCCTTGGTCGCGCAGTAGCTTGGTTTTAAGCACTGCAATCTGTGTTTTTGCGTCTCGAATCTCGTTTTTAAGAATCATATCAACTACTTTTTCAAACGGAATTTTCTCCACCGCTAAAAATTCATCGGCATCCAAATGCTGATGGGTTTCGGTAAGGTTTTTTGCAAAATACAGGTGAATAATTTCATTGTCATACGCGGGGGTGGGCAGCAGCTGCCCCAGCGGGTGGTAAAAGCCGGCAACATGGCCCGTTTCCTCCTCCAGCTCGCGCTTGCCACATGCAAACGCGTCCTCGCCGTACTCCAACTTACCGGCAGGTATTTCGAGCAGAGCCGCGGCAAACGGGTAACGAAACTGGCGCACCATCAGCAGGTTGTCATTATCATCCACCGCAGCAATTGCTACCCCGCCCGGGTGCTCAATTACCTCACGGCTGGTAACGCTGCCGTTTTCCAGCTCTACCATATCTCTGCGCAGAGTAATCACCCTGCCTTTAAACAGCTGGTCGGTGCTCAATGGCTTTTCAAAAAGTTTCATAGAAATTCCTCCAAACGATTAAAATCTGTTGCTTGCGGGTGCATACCTAAAGTTGTCTCACTCATAAGATGGTTTCGAGGTGATGAAGATGCAGTTCGGCAAGCAAGCCGGAAAATGCAAGCCTGTGTGTTGTGGTAAGCGCGTAAACACAAAAAAGGGGGCACTTTGCCGCCAAATTGGGCGAAGAGAACCAGTACTTGTACGGATGAGATGCAACAAATTAAAAACGGCACTTTGCCGTGCGAGGTGATAACATGCTGCTGCAGGAACAATATTATAAACAGCCGCCCACACACACTCAGGTGAAAGGTGGGCTGTTTGCACTAAAAGGGCAGTACCCTGGGTTGTGTAAGGTATTTTCGATTGGACGCAGTGTACTGGGGCGCGAGCTTTATGCCGTGGCAGTGGGTGAAACCAGAGGCGCCACACTGTTTGTAGGCGGTACACATGGGCTAGAGTGGCTTACTACATTGCTGATGCTGCGCTTTTTGGATGATTTACTGTATAGTATAGCACAAAACAAACCGCTTGCAGAGATTGATGTAAAAAAATCGATGGAACGGCGAGGCGTTATTATTTTGCCTGCGCTCAACCCCGACGGAATTGAGATCGCCTTGCGCGGAAGCGCGGGAGCCATGAATATGGGAGACAAGGTGGAGGAGATATGCGGTGGTGATTATGCGCTTTGGCAGGCAAATGCCCGCGGTGTGGATATCAACCATAACTTTGATGCGGGATGGGAGATTCTGCATCAAATGGAGCTGGATGCAGGAATAACAGGCCCTGCACCCACCCGCTTTGGTGGCTACCGCCATACCAGCGAGCCCGAAACCCGCGCCATCTGCGGCTTTTGCAGGGGGTTCCAGATACGCCAGGCCTACTCGTTTCACTCACAGGGGGAGGAGATCTACTACAAATACGGTGAGCATACCCCATCACGCTCGCGCCTGATGGCGCAGCTGCTTGCCACCAGCAGCGGTTATAAGCTGATGACACAGGAGGGGCTTGCCTCACATGGCGGCTTTAAGGATTGGTTTATTGATAAACTGCGCCGCCCCGCATTTACCATAGAGATCGGCAAGGGGAAAAACCCCCTGCCTGCCGATGACCTGCTACCGGTGTATTACAAGCTGCAAGAGATGCTGGTATTGGCTTTGCTTTTGTAAGAAATTATTCATAAATATAGCAGTTATTGCAAGTAAAGAAAAGGTTTCCCATAATGTTTACACTTTTGTAATTGACTTATTTCTTTCTGGGGAATACTATTAAAAACAGGGTTATTGACCGGCTAGCCGCCGGTGGCATGCTTTCTGCAGCGATGCAGCTGTGTTTGCCGAGGCGAGGGGGCAATGCTCCCGCCTTCAAATGGAGGTATTACGTACTTGGAGGAATTTCAATGGAAAAGCTGGTTGACATCAAAGATGTGTACAAAATCTACAATCCCGGCGAAAATGAGGTGCGTGCGCTCGACGGCGTAACGCTGGGCATCGACCACGGTGAGTTTATTGCCATCGTGGGGCATTCCGGTTCGGGCAAATCTACGTTGATGAACATGCTGGGGTGCCTGGATACCCCTACCGAGGGCAGTTATTTTCTCGACGGTGAGGATGTATCCACCCTATCGGATGACGAACTTTCGGAGATTCGTAATAAACAAATCGGCTTTGTGTTTCAGGGCTTTAACCTGATTCCCAGCCTAGATGCGATTGAAAATGTAGAGCTGCCGCTGATTTACCGCGGGCTGCCCAGAGAAGAGCGCCGTCGGCTTGCTACCGAGGCACTGGAGCGCGTAGGGTTGGGCAACCGCCTGCGCCACCGCCCAATGCAGATGTCCGGCGGGCAGCAGCAGCGTGTTGCAATTGCCAGGGCGATTGCGGCAAAGCCCCCTGTTATTCTTGCGGATGAGCCCACCGGAAACCTCGATACCAAATCGGGTAAGGATGTTATGCGCATTCTCAATGAGCTGTGGCACGAGGGCCGTACCGTCATCCTTATCACGCACGACAACGAAATTGCAAACAGCGCGCACCGCATCGTCAAAATTACCGACGGCAAAATCGTATCGGATATTATCAACGACAAAATGTCCGGGGTGCCGGATGAAGTTGCAAGCCAGAATGCTTAATCAAAAAAGTAAAAAGGGTATCAACAGCGTCAAGCTGTTGATACCCTTTTTTTATCTTTGCCCCAGCAAAAAAGCGGGCGCTGTTTATGCCTCATCGTTCCATCCTTTGCAAACATCCACCCACTCGGTGTAACGAGAAAGCGATTCGAGCTCCGCAATAGTCAGCTCAATGGCACTGTTGCTGCTTCCACAGGCGGGAAAAACCGTTTCAAAGCGTTTCAAAGACTCATCCAGATAAACCAAAACGCCTTCGTTAATGCCGAACGGGCAAACTCCGCCCACTGCATGGCCAACCAGCGTGAGCGCTTCATCGGCAGCCAGCATGGTTGCCTTGGTGCAAAACTTTGCCTTGTATTTGGGATTATCAATTTTGGCATCCCCTGCCGCAACAACTAAGATGCAGCCGCCATTTACCTTGAAGGACAGTGTTTTTGCAATGCGTTTCGGTTCGCAACCAAGCGCTTGCGCTGCCAGCTCTACCGTTGCGCTCGACACATTAAACTCCTGTATCCGATTCTCCAGCCCAAACTGCTCAAAATACTTCTTTACTCTTTCAATTGCCATAGATGCTCCCCCTAAGCTGATTGTAACGATTGCCGTCATTTTTAATATTTATTCTAACATGATTGTTCTGTTCGTGCAACTTCGGTGCCAAGCTTCAAGCGAACACCTCCTCATTGGTTTTGTAGCTACTGTCTATACTAGGTTCAAATAAGGCTTGCCAGTCAATGCAATTGCTACTATCCTGCCCTTGCGGGTTACCAAGCTGCAAAAAAGTACCCTCTGCCTAAGGCAAAGGGTACCGTAAAAATTATTCGCCAATGCTTAAGGCAGCCGGCTCTGTGCGCCCAAAGTGACGCTCGGCAAAATCAAGAGAAAACTCCTCGTTGATGTCGCAGGCGTAGGGATTAAAGGCGTGGTCCAGCTTGGTGAGGTTGATGCGCGAGACCACAGGCTTCTCCAGGTCGTTGTCGCTGCTTGCAAGGATTCCTTGCCTTTCCGCCGACACCGACGACGGACAGTAGATACCGCAGACACCGCCGAAGCGGCGCTGTAGAATATCGCCCGTCATTGAGGCTTTTACCGCATAGAGAGAGGTTTCCTGCACACGCAGGTAGACGTCCGCCACATTGGGGTGGCGGCAGGCGTAGCTGATGTTGCAGGTGGGGCAAAGCATAACCTGTGCACCCAACCCCTTTGCAATGCGGGATACTTCAAAGTAGTGGCTGTCTTGCCCGATGGACACACAAAAATTACCCAGCCTGGTTTGCAGCAGCGTAATGGTGCTGCCTGCAGTCACACCAATTTGCACTTCGTCCTCGGTAAGGTGGGTTTTGTCCTGATAGCCGACGACATCGCCATCGGGGTCGAACAAATAAGAACGATTGTAGAGGTTATCGCCCTCAAACAGGTAGGTGCTGCCCGCCAATACATACACACCGTGTTGGCATGCAAGCTCAGAAAAGGTGGTAAAGTACACCTCCTGCAAAAAATCGTAGTAATCATAAATCACATCGTTGGTAAACTGCCCGCGCTCACTCGAATCACAAGCCTTGTAATCCGAGAGGATGCGGTCATACTTGGGCACCATAGTGAGTGGTGCAAGTCCAATCAGCTCGGGGAAGCACACCACCTGTGCGCCACCCTCCACTGCAATTGCCATCTTGTTAAAAAGGTGCTCAACAAAATCATCCAGCTTTTTGTATGGGCGAAGCTTGATGGGGATTGCTGCCACCTTAACTGCGGCAGGGTCAATAAAGCCGAGGTTATCGCTGCGGTCAATTGCCAGCCGATCAATAACCTTAATAATCTTTTTTTCGCTTCCCTTGAGGGAAAACGGTGTTGGAAATGAAAACATGTTGGTTCCCCTCTCTTAAAGCAGTTTGCGGTGCGCGGCGTACAGTTCATGGTTAAAATGCGAACTATAGTAATTGCTGTGGATGTTGCAAAGCCGGCTGACATTAAATGTGGCAGAGGCTGTCTGGGCGGGCGGCACCACAAAGCCGGTGTTATCCATAGTGGCGAGAAACGGCGCACTTACAGAGGCAGTATTGTTGTTTGCCGACAAAACCAAAAAATTGTTGGTTTGTGCCGCACCCCAGCCGCCTGTAAACAGCTTTTGGTCGTTGTATTCATTGGGGGCAATCCACTGCGAGCTTACCAGTATTTCGCACCCGCCAAGGCGCGCGTGGCGTTGCACCTCGGGGTTGTAGATGTCCGCATCCACGCAAAGAAAAACCTTGCCGTAGGGGGTGTCGAACAGCGCGAGGTTGCTTGCCTTTTTATATAGGTCACGGTTGTCGCGGGTAAAAAACAGCGCGCGCTGTGCCCCGGCCAGCTTACCGTTGGGGTCAAACATGCAAACGCACAAAAAATCTGCAATATTCATTAGCCCTGTTACCACATAGGTGTTGTATTCTTTGGCATATTTTTTACATTTTTTAAAATAGCTGCCACCCTGTTTCATCGAAAGAACAGGTTCGCTGTTTTTAAACACCACAAAATTGCTCTGCGGTGCGGGGGATGCAAATGCATCAATAATGTTGAGAAAAAGATCCTGCATGGGAAACCCCTCCAATATTTGTCGATCTCTATGTACTACCCAATGGGTGTATAATCCATAATTTACTTTACAAAATACATTATATATAAAATATTCCTTTAATTCAACAGAAAACGGGCGGGTATTGCAAAATGAGAAAAAATGCGATAAAATAAGCGTTGCCCGATAGAGTGTATTCGGGTAGTCAGTCGCAAGTTCCTGACTTAAAACCACACTACGAAAGGAAAATTGAATGATGAGGAACACAAACGTCAGAAAGCTGACGATGTGCGCAATGCTTGCCGCTATTTATGTGGTGCTGAGCTTAGCTTTTGCGCCCATTTCGTTCGGCGCGGTGCAGTTTAGAGTTTCAGAGGCACTTACCCTGCTGCCCGTATTTTCGCCCTATGCCATTGTAGGCGTAACGGTGGGCTGCCTAATTACCAACATTGTGGGTGTGGCAATGGGTGCTACCCTGCCGCTGGATATTTTATTCGGCACGCTTGCCACTTTGCTTGCGGCAGTGCTCACCTACCTGCTGCGTAATATCTGCATCAAGGGGCTGCCGGTGTTGGCAGCACTTCCGCCGGTGCTTGTTAACGCGTTTGTCATTGGCTGGGAAATCACCTATTTCTTTTTACCCGAGGGGGCTTCTTGGGTCGGGTTTATAACGTCGGCAATCAGCGTTGGCTTGGGGCAGGTTGTTGCCTGCTGCGTGCTTGGCCTGCTGCTGGTGTATACCTTAAAGAAAACCAAACTGGATGCAAAGCTGTTTGGGCATTTTTAAATAAAACTTGCAACAAAAAACTCGACGATAACCAATCGTCGAGTTTTATTTTTATAGCCTAATACGGCACTAACTCAAAATCGCCGAAGTATTTTGGGCCATACGCGTCTTTATCCAGAAAATTCACATGATAAAAGCAGCCGTAATGCTCACTGCAATCACTTTGGTCTATTTTGTAAAGATTGCCCTTAATCAGCTTGTTGGCGGCCAGCTCATTGCTGCCGTAAACTTTGGTGAGCAGTGTACGCGGCAGCTCAAACACCACACCCCAGTAAATGCCCTGCAAATCCTCAGATGCGAATGATTTCACCCGCGGCAGCACCAGATATTCCGCCATGGAGATACGCTGCTCGCCACAAACCTCGTTGGTAAGCAAACCGCCGTAGCTTGCCGCCATAGAGATATACTTGTCCGAAAGCTCGGGGAACAGGTTGAGGTTTACCATAAGCGTGCTGCTTTCGGACGGAATTGCCTCAAACGCCCACATGCGCACCCAAATGCTTTCGCGGCTGACGCACAGACGTGCCTGTACAAACGGCTTGTAGTCGCGTTTTTCCAGAGGATAATTGACTATTTTCGCGACGGGCAGGGAATCCCACACGGGCTGTCCGTCGATCAGGCTGATTTTAAAAGACATGGCGCGCCTCCGTAACTGTCAAATTGTAAAAGCTAACGATTGGTATAGCAACAAGAACAACGCGCCGCGTTTGCGGCGCTACCCGCCAAAGGCAGGCATAAACGGCTTTGCCGTACATATTAATCTTATTATAACACGCTTTCAGGTAGAAAAACAAATGATTCTCGGTGAATCGCGCTTTATATTGCAAATAAGAAAAAACGGCAGCCGATCGTTGCGAGAGAAACCGGGCAAACGTACTTGTTCGCATACATAAAATAAGTTATAACAGCAAGCCCGCCGCAGATAATTCTGCCGCGGGCTTGTTTTTGCCTGAATTGCTGCCGGTGTTGTTATTGGCCGCAGCACTTTTTGTATTTTTTGCCGCTTCCGCAGGGGCACGGGTCATTTCTGCCAACCTTTTCGGCTGCAGATTTGTGAATAGGCTGTTTTTTCATGCTGCCGTCACCGCCCGCCGTGTAGGTGGGGTTCGCAATCTGCTCGCGCTCGGGCTCATCTTCGGTGCGAATCTGCACGGTCATCATCATCTTGACGGTGTTCTCACGAATCGAGTCAATCATCTGGTCGAACATATCAAAGCCCTCAATGCGGTACTCAACCACGGGGTCTTTCTGTGCGTAGCTGCGCAGGTAAATGCCTTTACGCAGGTCATCCATCGCATCGATGTGGTCAATCCAGTGGCGGTCAACGTTTTTCAGCAGAATCACGCGTTCCAGCTCACGGGTGAGCTGCTCGCCGAACTGTGCCTCACGCGCCGCGTATTTTTCATCCGCTTTTTTCTGGATAAACGAACGGATTTCGTCTTTAGGGGTGTTTTCCAGCGTTTTCATATCGTATTTGAGATCGCCGTCGTCGAGGAGCCAGCCCATGAAGTGGTAGCGTAGGCCGTCAATGTTCCATTCCTCGCGGATGTCGCTGTTGCCCAGATACTGCTGTATGGCACTGTCAATCGAATCAGAAATCATCTTCTGGATGTAATCGCGAATGTTCTCGCCGTTGAGTACCTTGCAGCGCTGACCGTAGATGATCTCACGCTGTTTGTTCATAACATCGTCAAACTGCAGCACGTTTTTACGGATGCCGAAGTTGCGCCCTTCTACCTTGCCCTGTGCGTTCTCAATGGAATTGGTGAGGATGCGGTTTTCAATCGGCATATCCTCGTCTACGCCGAGGGTATCCATCATATTCTGGATGCGCTCACCGCCGAACAGACGCATCAAATCGTCCTCAAGTGAGATGAAGAAGCGGGTGTCGCCGGGGTCGCCCTGACGTCCCGAACGTCCGCGCAGCTGGTTATCGATACGGCGTGACTCATGGCGCTCGGTGCCGATGATGAACAGGCCGCCCGAATCCTTGGATTTTTGTGCTTCGGGTGCGACTTCCGCCTTGTATTTGGCGTTAAGCTCTTGGAACAGCTTGCGAGCCGCGAGAATTTCCTCGTCATCGGTTTCGCCGTAGCTGGTCGCCTCGTGAATCATTTCTTCGTCGAGGCCTTGACGGCGCATTTCGGATTTTGCCATAAACTCGGCGTTGCCGCCCAACATAATATCGGTACCGCGTCCCGCCATGTTGGTGGCGATGGTGACCGCACCGGGCTTGCCCGCCTGCGAGACAATCTCTGCCTCTTTTTCGTGGTACTTGGCATTGAGCACCTCGTGCTTTACGCCGCGCTTTTTCAGCATAGACGAAAGCAGCTCCGAGCGCTCAATCGAGATGGTACCCACCAGAACGGGCTGCCCTTTTTCGTGGCACTCCACAATCTGGTCGATAATGGCATTGTATTTACCGTTTTCGGTTTTATAAACAACATCGGGGAAATCGTGGCGTACAATCGGTTTGTTGGTTGGAATTTCAATGACGTCAAGGTTGTAGATCTCGCGGAACTCGCCCTCCTCGGTCATAGCGGTACCGGTCATACCCGAAAGTATGCTGTACATACGGAAGTAGTTTTGGAAGGTAATGGTTGCAAGCGTCTGCGACTCTTTTTCAACCTTTACGCCCTCTTTTGCCTCAATTGCCTGGTGCAGACCCTCGTTGTAGCGTCTGCCAATCATCAAACGGCCGGTGAATTCATCGACGATGATAACCTCGTCATCCTTCACCACATAATCGATATCGCGGTGCATAATGCCGTTTGCGCGAATTGCCTGATTGATGTGGTGCAGCAGGGTGTTGTTGTCGGAGTCATTGAGGTTCTCGATGTTAAAGGCTTTTTCCGCTTTTTTGACGCCGCGCGGGGTGAGCGTTGCAGTTTTTGCCTTTTCATCCACAATGAAGTCTGCCTCAACGTCGTCATGGTCTTCTTTGGCATCCAGCTCTTTTACCTTGACCATATGCAAAGTCTTGGCAAATTTATCGGCAAGCCCGTAAAGTTCGGTAGATTTGTCGCCGGGGCCCGAAATAATGAGCGGGGTTCTCGCCTCATCAATCAAGATGGAGTCCACCTCATCGACAATGGCAAAGTGATGGCCGCGCTGTACCTGGCGCTCTTTGTAAACCACCATGTTGTCGCGCAGGTAATCGAAGCCAAATTCGTTGTTGGTACCGTAAGTAATGTCGCAGTTGTATGCCGCTTTGCGGTCGTTGGGGTCGATATCGTGCACGATAAGCCCAACCGAAAGCCCGAGGAAGCGGTGCAGCTTGCCCATCCACTCAGAGTCACGTTTTGCAAGGTAATCGTTCACCGTGACAATGTGCACACCCTTACCGGTGAGTGCGTTGAGGTAGGACGGCAGGGTTGCAACGAGGGTTTTACCCTCACCGGTTTTCATCTCAGCGATTCTGCCCTGATGAAGTACGATGCCGCCGATGACCTGTACTGGGAACGGGCGCATGCCCAATACGCGGTCAGACGCCTCACGGCATACCGCAAAGGCGTCGGGCAAAATATCGTCAAGCGTTTTACCGTTTGCAAGCTCTTGTTTTAATTTTGGTGTCATCGCTTTCAGCTCATCATCGCTGAACGCGCGGTATTTTTCCTCAAGTGCCAGTACTTTTTCCATCACCGGGGTGATGTTCTTCAGTTCCCGCTGGGAGTAGGAGCCAAAAATTTTATCGAATAATCCCATGGAACAATCTCCTCTCGTCGTCCGCAGTATTTTAACAAAAATAGAATTGCCGCTATTCGCATATAACTCTTATTTTACAAGCCACCAAGCGGCATGTCAAACATATTTGTAATAAGAAACTGTTAAGAAACCCTAAACAAATAGAATTATAGACTTTTTGTATTTTTAATATACCAAAAAGCACGAAAAAACCCGCATGCTTTGACACATTTTTAACAGTTCGACATCTTGCGCTCTTGTCCTATAACCATTATAATAAAAGGTAGGTATGCGGTATTATGGTTTACCGACCTATAGAGGTACAAATTGAACCGAAAGGAGTTACCAATATGAACTATTCTCATGAAGTTGAGAGAATGTGCACACTAACCAAGGGTCCGAAACACGGTCCGGCTCCAATCCCTGAAGAGGGCAAATGGGTAAAAGCTTATGAGGTTACCGATATTTCCGGTCTTTCTCACGGTGTTGGCTGGTGCGCACCTCAGCAGGGCGCATGTAAGCTGACATTGAATGTTAAAAACGGTATTATCGAGGAGGCTCTGGTTGAAACACTGGGCTGCTCGGGTATGACTCACTCGGCTGCTATGGCAGGCGAAATTTTGCCCGGCAAAACCATTCTCGAGGCACTGAATACCGACCTCGTCTGCGATGCAATTAACGTTGCAATGCGCGAAATTTTCAAACAGCTCGTCTACGGAAGAACCCAGACTGCGTTCTCCGAGGGCGGTCTTCCCATCGGCGCCGGCCTTGAGGATTTGGGCAAAGGCCTGCGTTCTCAGGTTGGTACCATCTTCTCTACCAGTGCAAAAGGTGTTCGCTACCTCGAAATGGCAGAGGGCTATATCATGTCCGTTGCTGTGGATGAGAACGGCGAGGCTATCGGCTACAAGTTCTGCAAGCTTGGCAAAATGATGGAGGATATCCGCCATGGTGTTGCCCCTGCAGAGGCGTTTGAGAAAAACGTTGGTACATACGGACGTTATGCAAATGCGCCGAAGTACATCGACCCGAGAGAAGAATAAGTTAGAAGGAGGGAAATAACATGGTAAAATTCGAAAGCAAAGAAAGAAGAATGCCTAAAATCGAGGCATGTCTGAAAGAATATGGAATTGCATCCTTAGAGGCTGCAAGAGACCTTTGCCTGGAGCACGGCATTGATGTTGATAAAATTGTAAAAGGCGTGCAGCCTATCGCGTTCGAGAACGCAGTTTGGGCATACATACTGGGCACCGCTATCGCACTGAAAACCGGCAAAAAAGTTGCTGCTGAAGCCTCCGAAACAATCGGTATCGGTCTGCAGGCATTCTGCATCCCCGGTTCTGTTGCAGAGCAGAGAAGCGTTGGTATTGGCCACGGCAACCTGGGCGCAATGCTGCTGCGTGACGAAACCAAATGCTTCTGCTTCCTCGCAGGGCACGAGTCCTTCGCTGCGGCTGAGGGCGCTATCGGTATTGCAAGAACTGCAAACAAAGCCAGAAAAGAGCCCCTCAGAGTTATTCTGAACGGCCTTGGCAAAGATGCCGCTTACATCATTTCCAGAATCAACGGCTTTACCTATGTTGAGACAAACTATGTGTTCGAAACCGGCGAGCTGGAAGTTGTCAGAACCGTTGCGTTCTCTGACGGCGAAAAAGCTGCAGTTAAGGTTTACGGCGCAAACGATGTTCTTGAAGGCGTTGCAATCATGAAAGCAGAGGGTGTTGATGTTTCCATCACCGGTAACTCCACCAACCCCACCCGCTTCCAGCATCTGGTTGCCGGCACCTACAAGAAATGGTCTTACGAAAATAATGTAAAATATTTCTCCGTTGCATCGGGCGGCGGCACAGGCCGTACCCTGCACCCCGATAACATGGGTGCAGGCCCTGCTTCCTACGGTCTTACCGACTCGATGGGCAGAATGCACGGCGACGCTCAGTTTGCAGGATCCTCTTCTGTTCCTGCTCACGTTGAGATGATGGGCCTGATTGGTATGGGCAACAACCCGATGGTTGGCGCTACCGTTGCTTGCGCAGTTGCGGTAAGCGAGGCTCTGAAATAAGTTGCCATTCTAGGCTGACTAAAAAAAGACCTGCTCGAAAGAGCAGGTCTTTTTTGCTTGTATCATGTTTCACTGCTACAAAAGCGGAAAACTAATGGTGGTTTCATAGTCGCTCATATACAGCACAAGGTTGAGCTCGCCCTTTGGCACAAGAAACACCACACTGCCCTCTACCTCACCGGTAGGCAGCAGCCTGCCGTAGCCCAGTGCGGTGGAAGCATCGATATCGGTGTATTGTGCGGGTACAAGGTTGCCTCTGCCGGTGCTCACCTCAAAATCTGCGGTGTCATAGGTGATGATGTCATTGCCAAGATTGGTGATGCGCAGGTTGACAATCAGGTACTCCCTGCCCTCGGGCGCGGGGAATTCGGTGCTGCCGGTGCTGCGCTGTGTGCCCAGCGCATCCACACGGATATCCCGTGTTTCGTTGTTGTAGCCAAATTCAAAGCCAAAGCTTTCATAAGGCGAGCTGTCAAATGAGTCTTCGCGGTACGGCTCCAGGGTGCCGGCGCGGTCGGCAACCAGAAACAATGCGGTGCAGCCGCCCACCAGCAGGGCAAGGCCCACCACCGCAGCAAGTACAATCAATAGGACAGTGGATGTTTTGCGTTTTTTGTGTGTTGGAGCAGAAACGGGTATGTACCGCGCGGAGGCAGCGCTCTCCGGCAGCCCGCAAAGGCTGCAAAAGGGGCCATGCAACGGGGAACCGCAGCGCACACAGCGCTTTGGTGGCTGCTCAGCAGACTGAGCGCCCTCTTCCGGTTGATGTTCCAAATTGTTTTGATAATCCATTGCATCTGCCTCCCATGGGGTTTTATTCATTTATACTATGGTTTTGCTACAAAAGCAATTCCGTTTACATCCAAATTTCTTAGTCGCCATTTTCCTTCAGCTGAATATCCAGTACCTGTAGCGCCATAGTTTTATCAATATTGCGAATGTGGTGGCGGCTGCGCTTTTCAGAAATTGAGAAGATCAGCACATCACATTTATTGTCCATTTTTTGAAAAATGCTCTGGCGCAGCGTAATGGTTGCCACCTTATCGCGCGGCATCATCACAGTGTGCAGATAAAAGCCGCTGGAATAACGCAGGGTATAGCTGCCGCCATGGCGCCCAATGCCCGATGTGGTAAAGTCGATGATACGCACCGTTAAAAACAGGTACGCCGGCAGGCAGCACATAAAGCCCACCCACAAAATGAACTCTGACCACGAAGGGAACAGCTTTACCATAATATATGTCGCCAAGGGCAGCAGTACACACCACCAAAACGCGTCGTTGAGAAAACGGAACAGTGCACCAAAGTTTGGCCTTACCTGCCGCTTGGTGGGCTTGAATTCGGGTAAAAGCAGGCTGAGGTGGCGCATTAAATCGCGTGAATTGGATGCAGGAATCAGCGCGGAGACATCGTCCTTTGCCTTGCCAAAGCCCACCGCATGGATGAACACCGAATACAGCCCCAGGATTTTCGTCAGCACGCTCTGCCGCACATCCACATAGTTGATGGCGTCCACCGCCACCGAGTACCTGCGGTTGGTAAAAATACCGCCTGTAATCGTAAGAGCACCCTCGCCCCTGCGTGCACAAAAATTTTTGTGGCGGATGAGGTTGCGTATAAAAGTATACAACCAGCCAAACAGCATCAGGTAGGCGATGGCGGCGGCCGCAGGCGGAATACCGAATGCCATCATTCTGGTGAAGGTTTCAAATGTACCAAAAATGCGGTTTTCGAACTCTTCGCCCAGCAGGTTACCTGTTTGTGTAATAAAAGTTGAAAAAAACAGCACGCCTGCCAGCGAGTTGGATAAAATCGCTGAAAGCGCCGCAATATAGATGCCGCGCGGCTTATATTCACGGGCAAGGTAGCTTTCGCCCGCGTAGCGGTGCGTACGGTCTTCAAATAAAATTTCTGCATCACGTTTGCGAAGGGTAAGCTTTACATCGGCCTTTTCAAAGTTGCCCGCCTTGGTGTCGGCACGCAACCGCACCGCACCAAACGGCTTGAGATAAAACGGGTAGGTGATGGCGAGCGTGTCAATGTGATTTTGCGGGATATAGCTTCTGGAGTGCCAGATCAGCCCCATATTTAGGTACAACCCATCCGGCCGGCGCTCACAGGTGATAAAGTACCAGCGCAATAAAGCGAGCAAAAAGATGGAGAGTAGCACGAGCAGATCGAGCCATGCGCCCTCAAGCCAGCCGGTGAGGCCGCTCTGCCAGCCCGCAATAATACCACGGGCCAGCGGGATGATAAGCAGGTAGCCAAAACGCCACAGGTGCTCCATAATCATAATAGGGTGTGCGCGGTACTGTGTCATACCCGGTCGTCACCGCCTTTGCAGGGGGTGAGCATCTCCTGCAGCAGCAATGCGTCACCCTGCCGTATGCAGGGCAGGTAGATATAACCGCCTGCCGCATGGAAAAAGACCGCACAAAGCCCAAACACCTTATGCAGCGGCAATGTTACCAAAGAGATATACTGTATGTTTTTTATTAAAATTGATTTACGTCTTGTATAAATAACACCGCAGTTGATCACCAGAACATCGCCATTTGCAGCATAACTCAGTTTGCGGTATTTCAGCGGATAGTACCACAGAAACAAAATGAGAAACGCGGTTATCCATACCATGGTGATTATCACCCAAATTAAGCTGTTGGGTGAAAAGAACAGCGCCGAAAGAAAAGAGGGAACCAGCGCACACAAACACAGGCGGATACGCCACACCAGAAGAGCTTTGTGGTCGATCTTATGAAAATTCATAATGCACTAACCCCCTTTCCAAAATTATTTCACGGTACAAACCTATTCAAGCTTATAAAAACTAGGGCTGTTTGCCTGCCTGCTTGATGCTGAGGGAAATACGCTTGCGTTTTAAGTCGACGCCAAGCACCTTGACCTTGACGATGTCACCCACCTTAACGGCTTCAGACGGGTGCTTAATGTAGCGGTCGGCAATTTCAGAGATATGCACCAGACCGTCTTCATGCACGCCAATATCCACAAAGCAGCCAAAGTCAATCACGTTGCGGACGGTGCCGTCCAGCAGCATTCCCTCTTTTAAGTCGGCAAGCGACATAACGTCGGTGCGCAGCAGGGGTTTGGGTAGCTCGTCGCGCGGGTCGCGCCCGGGCTTAAGCAGTTCTCCCATAATGTCGTTGAGGGTTGGTACGCCAACGCCGGCTTGCTCGGCAAGCTTTTGCAAGCCAAACTGCGCCGCACGCTCGCGGATTTCACCAATGCTGTTGTTTTTAACATCTGCCAGTGTGTAGCCGCAAAGCTCCAGCAGCTTTTTGGCTGCGTCGTAACTTTCGGGGTGCACCGAGGTGTTATCGAGAATATTTTCACCGCCAATTACGCGCAAAAAGCCTGCACACTGCTCAAAGGCCTTTTTGCCGAGCTTTGGCACCTTTAAAAGTTGTTTGCGGCCTGTAAATCTGCCGTTTTCTTCACGGTAGGCGACAATGTTTTTGGCAACGCCGCTGTTGATGCCCGCAACGTGCGCAAGCAGCGCAAACGATGCGGTGTTAAGGTCTACCCCCACCGAGTTCACGCAGCTTTCCACCACGCCGTCAAGGCTTTCATCCAGCTTGGCTTTGGGCATATCGTGCTGGTACTGCCCCACGCCAATTGCCTTAGGGTCAATTTTTACCAGCTCGGCAAGTGGGTCCTGCAGGCGGCGCGCAATCGAAACCGCGCTGCGCAGCGAGACATCGTACTCGGGGAACTCTTCAGCGGCAAGCTTACTTGCGGAATACACCGAAGCGCCCGCCTCGCTTACCACCATGTAGGCTGCGCCGCAGTCCAGCTCTTTGAGCAGGTCGGCAATGAACACCTCCGACTCATGCGACGCGGTGCCGTTGCCAATGGCAATGGTAGTGACCTGATATTTTAAAATCAGCGCCTTGGTGATGCGCTTTGCCTCTTCCATTTTACCTGCACTACCCAGTGTGGGGTAAATAACACCGGTTTCCAGCACCTTTCCTGTAGCGTCCACCACGGCAAGCTTGCAGCCGGTGCGGTAGCCGGGGTCAAGCCCCAGGGTCACCGAGTTTTTCACCGGCGGCTGAATCAGCAGATGGCGCAGGTTTAAGCCAAACACCTTGATTGCCTGTTCCGCCGCGCCTTCGGTGAGCTGGTTGCGGATTTCGCGCTCGAGCGAGGGGAAGATTAAACGGTCGTAGCCGTCCTCCGCGGCGGCCTTTACAATTGCGGAGGATGCGTTTTCGCCCTTGACATAGTGACGGAACAAAATCGCCTTGCATGCGTCGCTGTCGGCGACAATCGATACTTTAAGGAAATCTTCGCGTTCACCACGGTCTACCGCAAGCACACGGTGCCCCGCAATGCGGTTTACTGGCTCGGAAAACTCGCTGTACATCGTGTAAACGCCCATATCCTCTTTGGTGCCCGCCGCTTTTACCATACCAAACTTGAACAGGTACTGGCGCAGCAGCTTGCGGCAATCGGCATTGTCCGAAATCATTTCGGCAATAATGTCCTGTGCGCCGGCAAGGGCTTCTTCCACGGTGGCAACGCCCTTTTCTTCGCTAACGTATTCGGCGGCTGCAACTTGCGGGTCAAACGAGGGCTCCTGCAGCAAAAGCTTGATGGCAAGCGGCTCCAAGCCTTTTTCTTTTGCCATGCTTGCACGGGTTTTGCGTTTGGGTTTGTAGGGGCGGTAGATATCCTCCACCTCGGACAGGGTTTTGGCATCGGCCAATGCCTGCTCAATTTCGTCGGTCATCTGCTCAAGTGCGGTGATGGATGTACGCACTTCGTCCTTGCGCTTTTCAAGGCCGCGCAGATAAGTAAGGCGCTCAAACAGCTCGCGCAGGACCTGATCGTCCAGCGAGCCGGTAAGCTCCTTGCGGTAGCGCGCAATAAACGGGATGGTGTTGCCGTCATCAATCAGCTTGACGGTGTTCTCCACCTGTTGCTCGCGCAGGTTAAACTCGGTGGTGAGTTGTTTCATCAAATCCATGTTGTCCCATTCCAATCATAAACAAAATAGAGAAAAATCATACCACAAATCAAAAATATTATGGTTTCTCAGTCCATCTTTAGCGATTTCGGTTTGGCAATGAACAAAAAATAAAACCGCATAACAAAGAATAGATACTATAAAAATATTATACCACAAAATACGGGCTTTGTACTCACGCACAGCAATTTCTGTTGCTTAAAGCATGTTGAAAAAGACGATAGCAACAGCGAATTACGATATCCTGCGGTAGACTCAAAACAAGCCCATCCGCCGGCAGCAGATAGGCTGTTTTTGTTGAAGTGAGCGGCTACCATTCGGTGGATATTGCCCCGCCTGCAAGCAGGCTTTGTGTGGCGGTGAGTACCTTTTCTGTGTAGGTGTCACGCATTGTAAACTCTGCAATGCCATTGACCTCTACCCAAACACGGCGGGTACCCCCGGGGTACAGCTTCATCACGTCATCGGGCTTTTTAGCATCGCGGTAGCGGTAGGTCACGGTCAGCAGCGGCTGCGCCTGTGGTGCGGGTGCCTGCGCACCGAATGTTCCGTCGTTTGCCGCGCTGATAACAAGCTGATAGTATTTACGGAAGGTATCGACGTCCAGCTGTTTTCCGTTGCAGGTGATACCCAGTTTTTTATTGTCACCGTCACCCAAAAACGTAAAGGTGTAGCGTTCCTCGGGGCTTGCAACCGTCATTTCGGTAAGATCGGTGATGAACGGGGTTAAAAACCAGCGCATCACCAGCTTTTCGTACGCAACCTTGGTGAATGCCACGTCGCGGATTTTATACACCACACCGTCTGTATTTTTGGTACAGATGAGGTTGCCCTCGGCATCGTGCGAAATACGCAGCAGAATGTTCTCAATGGGTGCATCCCCACCGTTTTGTATCTCCATTTCCACTTCCAGCCACGGCTTATCAAAGCCATATGCGGCAAGCTGTGCCTCGTCGCAGTTGTAATCCACCACGCCCTCGCTCATCAGCCCAAGCAGCGACTGAAACACTTCGCCGCCGCTGGTTTGGTCAAGCTCGTGCAGCACAGGGCTTACAATGACATGCGTTGCCACGCCAAACGACGCAGCCTGCCGCATTTCCTCTTCGTTTTTGGTGCGCACTTCTCGAATAACAATTGGCTCGGGCAGTGAACTACCGCTGAATGTAATGTTTTTGATAACGCTCAGCGGAGACGGCAAGGTGCGTGTCGGGGTAATTTCGTACTGAATGTACTTGGTGACGGGCATAGTAAAGCGAATGGTGCGTGCACGGTCCATTAAATAAACGGTACTGTCACCCTTAATGGTAAAATAGCGTGCGTCGGCAATCTGCTCTTCGGCACCGATGGCGAGTTTTATCGTTTCGCCGTCGGTATAGGTGATTTCCACCGTTGCCTCGGGCTGTGACAGCCCATAAGCAGAAAGATCGGACGAGGCCTTTTCCACCGTGGTGAGCGCCGCAATGGTGGTGGCTTCCTCCACTGCCATTTGCAGGTAGTCACCGTTGACAAGCTCGGTGGGAATATCTTCAATGAGAAAGCCGCCGTCCTCCTGCCGAATATGGTAAGTGCCGTGCGCGTTGGTGACAGTGAGCGACTGCAAATCGCCAAGCGGGCGCTGCTCAAGCAGAATAGCCTTTGCCGTTTCAGTGGGCTTCTCCTGCGGCTGAAGCATTAGTACCGCGGCAAGCCCCCCCACCAGAAGCAGAACCGCTACAAAGGCGAGAATAACACCTTTTAGTTGTTTTGACATAAGGTTACTTGTGCCTCCTGTACATCCAAATCACAATGCCGGTGCCCAGAATGGCAAGCGGCAGCAACAGAGCAAACACCAGCCCCAGCCCGTTTGCCTTGCTTTGCGTCATATTCAGCGCGTTGCCGGCGATGGTTTTGGAGGGGATTTTAATGATATCCTTGCGTTCACTGAGGGAATGAAACAGATTCAGCAGATACTCGGAGTTTGCAAACGAGGTGTTGTCGATGGCGTAGCCGTCGAGCAGGCCGGATGAACCCGATACCAGGACATGCGACGCCTGCGCCACTGCGCCAAGCTCGCGGTTCGGCTTGGTTTTGGTGGATAAAATCAGCGCGGGGAACGGGCCTTTCTGCTCGGCGTTATCGGCGGTAAAGGTGTCGTCTGCATCTGCGGGGCGTACGCCCGCGCTCTCGCCGTACTGCAGCAAAATGCGGGTGGAGTATTCATCGCGGTATTCCCACAGCGCGTTAATGGGCTTGCTTAAAGGCACGAGGGTGAGCATGGTAGGGGTTAAAATCATATCGGCATACTCTTCGTCCACATAATCGGTGACAGGGTAAAACGGGTTGTAGTTATATACGCGGCTGGCGCTGGTTTCAAATACCGCGCCTGTGCCTACCTGTATGCCCCATTCGACGAGAAATGCCTCGAGGTTGGGAAGTACCGGCTGCTCTGCGTCGGCAGTATAAAGCAAAGTTTTGCCGTAGTTGCCGCCGTTTTCAAGGAACACATCCAGCTTTTTCAGCACATCCGGCTCCAAATCTTTTTTAGGGCCAAGCAGCAGGGCAAATTTGGCATCGGGGTCGATGTCCTCTGTGGCAAGGTTTTGCGCAATCAGCTCAAAGTTGTTGGTATCAAGCAGTGCGGTAAAGGTATCCATCGTGTATTCACCGTGCCCCGAAAGCACCGCCACCTTCACCTTTTCATCGCTGGATACATTGACGATTGCCGAGGTCATCACCTGCTCCGCCTTGGAGGATGCAATTTTGGGGTTGCCCTGAGCATCGGAGGTATAGTTGAATAGGTCGTAGGGCTTGAGTACTTTGTTTTTACCTTCGCACCTGATTAAGATATCACCGTGTGCAAGGGTAAGGTCGGGGTAACGAGTAGCAAAGGTAGGGTTTTTTACGTAATCAATATACTCAATGTCAATGTTTTTGCCGTACTGAGCATAGCTCTTGATCACCTCGTTTGCCTGAGCATTGTAGGTGCTGCTGTTTAGAAAATTTTCTTCCGTTGCAAGCACCTTAATCTCCACCGGCTTGCTTACCGAGGCGGCAAAATCGCGGCTCTCCTGGGAAAGGGCAAAGATTTGGTCGCGTGTGAGGTCGATGTTCAGCGGGATTTTTTCCACAAGCACCGATGCAATGACATTGATAAGGACGATACCGATAAGAAACAGCACCACAAGCGCGGTGGAAAGCCCGCCCATTTTAAGTTTACGGCTGCTAAATTTGGAATTCATGATGGCACCTCCCTTTCTTAGCTCCAGCGTCTTTTATCCAAGACGCGGATGGTCAGGAAGATGAACAAAACAGCAATGCTGAGAAAGAAAACAACATCTGCAAAGTTCAAAATTCCAAGGGTAAAATCTTGATAGCGGTTGTAGAACGAAATATTTGTGACAAATAATTTGAGAAACTTTTGTGAAACAATAGGGGTAAGAGAATCGATCAGAATAAGCACAAAGCCTACGCAGAAGCCGCCTACCGCCGCAATTACCTGATTTTCGGTGAGCGACGAAATAAACATGCCAATGGCAATGAGTGCCGCGCCCAGCAGAAAAATACCAATAAAATGCCCCACAATCATTGCCCAATCGGGCATTGCCATTACCGAAATGGTAAGTGCAATGAGCATGGTGCTGCTGATTGCGACCAAATAGACCAGCAGCGCGGCAAGGTATTTGCCCATCACCAGCCCCAGCAAACTGATGGGAGCGGTGAGCAAGGCTTGGTCGGTTTTAAGCTTTTTGTCTTCACTCATCAAACGCATGGTTAGAATGGGGATGAGGAAAATAACGATATTAAACAGTGCGCTGAACAGGGCACGCATATCGGTGGTGTTGCCGTAAAGGTTGTATGTAAAAAAGAAGAATCCGCTGAACAGGTAGAACACCGAAATAAACACATAGCCAATCGGTGAAGTGAAATAGGCGCCGAACTCACGTCTTAAAACAGCGCTCATTTGGCGTCACCCCCTTCGGTATTTTTGGCAGCGTCGTCCTGAATCAGCTGCAAGAACACATCCTCCAGTGTTAGCTCCTGGCTGCGGCAAAAAAGCATGGGCAGCTCTGTTTTTGCCAAAGCGAAAAACATCTCGCGGCGAATATCGGTGCCGGGCACCGCTTCCACCAGATAATCACAGGTATTCGGCTCGCGCTCGCCAAGCAGCTCGCAGCGCTCCAAATTGGCAATACTGCCAAGCACCGTAAGCACCGCTTCGGAGCTACCTTCAATGCGCACCAGCAGCCTATGGTCGCTGCTCATAGCTTTTGAGAGGTTTTCGGGGCTGTCGTCGGCAACCAGCTTGCCTTTGCTGATTACAATGACGCGCTCGCACACCGCCTGAACCTCTGGCAGAATGTGAGACGAAAGAATAACGGTGTGTTTTTTGCCCAGCTCTTTGATTAAGCTGCGAATTTCAATGATCTGCGCGGGGTCAAGCCCTACGGTGGGCTCGTCCAAAATAAGTAGGTCGGGGTTGCCCAGCAGTGCCTGCGCCAGCCCCACACGCTGCTTGTAGCCTTTTGACAGGTTTTTAATGAGCCGCCCAGACACGTCGGTAATTTTTACCAAGTCGCACACTTCTTTCAGGTGCTGTTTGCGCGGCAGCTTAACCTTTTTCAGCTCATACATAAAGTCGAGGTATTCACCCACGGTCATATCTAGGTAAAGGGGCGGCAGCTCGGGCAGGTAACCGATTTTTGACTTTGCCCTGATGGGATCAAGCATCATGTCAATACCGTCGATGATGACGCTGCCCGATGTACAGGAGAGATAGCCGGTAATGATATTCATGGTGGTGGATTTGCCCGCGCCGTTCGGCCCGAGAAAACCCAGTATTTCGCCGCGACTGACTGAAAAACTTATGCCATCAACGGCATGCTTGTTGCCATAATGCTTTACGAGGTTTTTTACCTCAATCATAGATGATACCTCCCATTGTGGTGTGGTTTTTATACGGGTATTATCATAGCAAAAAGTGACAATTTAGTTGTAAACGCAAGGTAAATAAACCCTTTTATCATACCGTAAATCAAGCTTTTTGTCAAAAAAATGGGTGCGGGGTGCGGTTTTCCTTGACTATTACGTAAAACACCCTAAAATAATAAGAGAGAGCATTGATAAATTAGATTATGAGGTGCAGAACATGTTACAAATCAAACCGTTTCGCGCAATGCGTTTTAACACAGAAAAGGCGGGGGGAATTGATACCCTGTGCTGCCCGCCGTACGACATCATCAGCGAAGAGCAGCGCAGTGCGTACATAGCTGCTAACGAGCACAATATCATCCGATTAGAGCTGCCGCGCGGCGAAAACCTATACGAAACCGCAGGGGAAACCTTGAAGGCTTGGCTTGCTCAAGGCGTGCTGCAGCAGGATGATAAAGCGGGCATTTACCTTTACGAAGAGGAGTTCACCGTTGGGGGCGAAACCAAGCGCATCAAAGGCTTTATCTCGCTGGTGAAACTGGAAGAATTCGAAAAACAAATTGTGCTGCCGCATGAAGAAACCTTGTCCAAGGCAAAAGCCGACCGCTTTAACTTAATGAGCACCACCCTGTGCAATTTCAGCCAAATCTACTCGTTGTATTTTGATGAGAACAGAAAAGTAGCGGATAGTATCGCCCGCCTTTCCGCCGGCAGCCCCGATGTGGAGTTTACCGCGGAAGACGGCATCATCCACCGCCTGTGGTGCGTGTATGACGAGAGCGAAATTGCCGCCGTTGCAAAGCTGATGGAGGAGAAAAAAGCATACATTGCCGACGGACACCACCGCTACGAAACCGCGCTGGGCTTCCGTAACCATCTGCGCGAGCAGGGCGTTATCACCGATGACAGCCACCTCGGCAACTATGTTATGATGATGCTTGTGAATATGGAGCATGAGGGGCTTGTGGTGTTCCCTACCCACCGCATTGTCAAAAACCTTGCAAGCTTTGACGAAGCTGCCGTGCTCCGTGCATGTGAGCAGTATTTTAAAATTGAGGCAAAAACCGGCGACATGCAGGCACCGCTGGAGGAACAATATAACATTGGCAAAAAAAGCTTTGCACTTTACACCGGCAAAAAAGAGTGGCACCAGCTTACCCTAAAGGATGACAAGATCATGACCGAGCTGTTGCCTGAAATGAGCGAGGCGTACAAAAATCTCGATGTATCCATTTTGCACACCTTGGTGCTGGAACGCATTTTCGGCATTGACAAAGAAAACATGGCAAATCAGGTAAACCTGCGCTACACCCGCGATTTTGATGAGGCCATTGAAGCGGTAGACAGCGGCGAGGCGAACTGTTCGTTTATCATTAACCCTACCCGCGTAAGCGAAATTGCGGCGGTAGCGGCGGCAAAAGAAAAAATGCCCCAAAAGAGCACCTACTTTTACCCCAAGCTGATTACAGGGCTTGTGATGAACAAGCTGCAGTAAGAAAAGAAATGAGTTGATTTTTTGGAACTACAGCTGCTGCATGCCATCCAGGCGGTGGCAAACCCTGTGCTCGACTATCTGTTCATTGGCATTACGGTGCTTGGTGAGCCGTTGGTTGCAGTTGCGGTGCTCACCATAGCCTACTGGCTGTGGGATAAGGAAACCGGCGAGTATCTGAGTTTTACACTGCTGTTTTCGCTGAACATCAACGGGTTGATCAAGAATGTATGTAAACTCCCTCGCCCCATTGGCGAGGAGGGTGTTCGCACCCTGCGCCCCGAAACGGCGACGGGGCATTCGTTCCCGAGCGGGCACACCCAAACGGCGGCAACGCTGTACGGCTCGCTGGCGTGGCGTATGCGCCGCACGTGGGTTACGGTAAGCGCATTGCTGCTTACGCTACTAATTGCGGTGTCAAGGCTGTACCTCGGTGTACACTGGCCAAAAGATGTACTGGTGGCGCTGCTGCTGGGTGTTGTAATTTCATTCGGCGGCTACCTGCTGTTTTCAAACATCAACGAACAGGGGCGTGAGCGTACCTATCTATTTACAGCGGCGGCATTTCTGCCTCTGGTGATCCTTTGGGCAGACCCCGATTTTGCCAAGGGCTACGGGCTGTTGCTGGGTTTTGCTGTGGCGGTGCCACTAGAACACCGGTTCGTAAAGTTTTCCACAAGCCGCCTGTCACTTGGTGGAAAATTCAGGCGCGAAGCAGCGGGTTTGGTGGTGTTGGGCGCGGTAAAGCTGCTGCTCAAATTTATTTTGCCGGCCACACTGCTGTTTGATGCAATTGAATATGCAGTTGTTGCGTTTACCGCGTTCTTTGTATGCCCGCTTATGTTTGTAAAACTACGTATATAATAGAAAGCCCCGATGAAAATTTTGTTCATCGGGGCTTTCAGTTTGCATACTCACTACCGCTCGCTGACATAAGTATCATCCTCTCCATAAAAGATGAAATCGTCCAGATCGCCGGATACATGGAACCAATCGAAGTGAAGCGGTGTTCCGTCGTACGATAAAGTGTTTGGCTCAGGCTGATTGTTTTGGCTGTTTTTGTCCATAGCTGCCCCCCCTTTTAATAAAGTGCCAATGACTATTCTATGCAAAAAGGGAGGGAAAGATGCTTAACTTCCAAATCAGGTATTGGTTACCTAGGAAACCCTTATGAAACTGCTAAAGGGACGGTATTACCGTCCCTTTAGCAGTGTTAAACTATTTCTATCGAATATAGAAGAAGATATCAAAGTTATATGGTATCAGAATACTACAAAAGTGTACATTTCGTCAAGCGGCAAGGCGGGTTTTATCTACTTTATTTTTACAAGGTGCAATGCTATACTAAAATTAAGTTTACAGCTCAAATGTGTTTAAAATGTAAGGATTTTAGGGGTGTTGAGAGATGAAACAAAATCGTGCACGGCGCAAGCTGTTTTGCGAGTACAATCCGTTTTTTTATCAGCTTGCACTTTACAAAACTATCTTTTTACGGCATTTAAAAAATTGTTTTGGCGGGGAGCATTTTGCCTTAGCCAAAACCGATAATCCGCTGCCTTATACGGTAAAAACGCACCGTTCGCTGCTGCTGCGCAGGCTTGAGGGTGTAGATATGGCACTGCAGCAAAACAAGGTGACCAACCTACGGCTTGCATCTGCGCATATCAACCGTATTGCCATCTGCCCGGGCGAAACCTTTTCGTTTTGGCGTATAGTGGGCAACCCCACCGTAAAAAAAGGCTACCTTGAGGGGCTTACCATTGCGGGTGGCGCCCCGTCAAGCGCAGCAGGCGGCGGGCTTTGCCAGCTTGCCAACATGGTGCACTGGCTTGTTTTACACAGCCCTCTTACCGTTACCGAGCTGCACCACCACACCGATGCCCTCTTCCCCGATTGCGGGCGCCGCGTGCCGTTCGGCACAGGCACCTCGGTATTTTACAATGCGGTGGATTACCGTTTTAAAAACGAAACCGAGAACACCTATGGGCTGCTCATCTGGCTGGATGAGACCGATTTGTGCGGAGAATTGAGGTGCGGCGCCGAGCTTTCCAGCCGCTACCGCATTGAGGAGCGCGACCACCATTACAGCTGCGAGCCCCACGGTTACTACCGCAACAGCGAAATTTGGAAGAAGCAGATCGATTGCGCAACCGGGGAGCTGCAAAAAGAGTGGTTGATTTTTAAGAACCATTCCAAGGTAATGTACGACGATGCGCTGATTCCCAGAGAAGAGATTCGCGTATGAAACTACTGGAACAGATTCAGCATTACGGCAGGGTAACACCCAATGCCCCTGCCTACCGCTTTAAAGGGCAAACCCTCACCTATGCACAGCTTTGCGAGCGCGCGGATAGAATTGCGCGGCAAATATTGCATAAGCAACCGCAAAACCGCAGCCCGATTGCGGTGTTCGGCGGCAAAAGCCTGCTGATGCTCCTTTGCTTTGTTGCCTGCATGAAGGCGGGCAGAGCTTACCTACCTATTGACTGCGGCACCCCGCCGCAGCGTATACAGCGTATGTTGGCTCTTGCGGGCGCGGGATTGGTGCTTGCCACTGATGATTTTTCTGCCAAATACTGCCCTGTGTGGAGCAGCGAAGAGCTGTGGCGGCTTGCTGAGCAGGAGGCGCCCCAGCTTAGCTTGAACCCTGTTTCGGGCGGAGATATCGCCTATATTATCTTCACCTCGGGCAGCACGGGCGACCCAAAGGGCGTGCGTGTCACAGCCGATAATCTGGACGGTTTTTTAGATTGGTCGGCATCACTCACCAAGGGGCAGATTTATTTGAATCAGTCGCCGTTTTCGTTTGACCTTTCGGTAATGAGCCTGTATACTCCACTTTATTGGGGCGGGTGTTCGGTATCGGTTGATTACGGTGCAGATACAGATTTTTCAGCGTTGTTTACCCATCTAAGCAACAGTAAAGCCGAGGTGTGGGTCTCTACACCGTCGTTTGCAAAGCTTTGCTTGTTTGAGGGCAGTTTTACCGAGGCATTGCTGCCGCGGATGCATACTTTTTTATTTTGCGGTGAGCCGCTACAGCCCGCCACCGTCGAGGAGCTGTTTTTGCGCTTTCCCCGCTGCCGCATCCTCAACACTTACGGGCCGACGGAAGCAACCGTTGCCGTCACCTCGGTAGAAATTACTAGGGAAATGTGCGGAGCTACTTCTTTACCGGCGGGTAGGGCAATGCCGGGTACAGCCCTGCAAATTTTAAACCAAGATGGTACGCTTGTGCCCAACGGAGAAAAGGGTGAGGTTGCAATACTGGGCGGCAGTGTGGCAGCAGGGTACGTGCAGCCCGGTTCCAGCCGATTTGACTGTTTTGGAGAGTTGCCGCGTTACCGCACCGGTGACTTGGGCAGGCTGCAGGGGGACATGCTTTACCTTGAGGGCAGAAGCGACGATCAGCTGAAGTACCATGGTTACCGTGTAGAACTTGGAGATATTGAAGCAAACCTGCTTAGGCTGCCATATGTTGCCCAAGCTGCGGTACTGCCCAAAATGCGCGGTGGGCAGGTGCAGTCGCTCACTGCGTTTGCAGTGCTGCGCCAAGGTGAGCCCGATCTCGGGTTTGCAACCGCTCAGCGCATCCGTGCCGATTTAAAGCACTTGCTGCCGGGTTACCTGGTGCCGCGGCGTATTGTGCTACTGAAAGAACTGCCCCTCACCGAAAACGGCAAGCTTAACCGAAATAAACTGAGAGAGCAGATAGACTAAGGGTATCACTGCAATTTTAGCAAAGTATTGTATAGCCGACGCAAAGCGGCGGAACGGAGCTGAAAATGGAACAACAGATACTGGAACTGCTGGCACGGGTGTGTGGTGATGATGTCGTATCGGCCCATCCCGACATCAATTTGTACGATGCGGGTCTGCTTGACTCCTTTGGGTTTATAGAATTGCTCGATGCAATTGAGGATGAGTGGGGCATCACAATTTATCCCACGCAAATACAGCGCACCGATGCAGACACCCCGCGCAGGGTGGTTGCACTCGTGCAGAGCAGGCTGCAGGAAAAGGAGGGATAGGCGATGCAGATATCGAAGGACAATGCTATGAAGATTGTCACCGAGATCAGCGGTATCATCAACCAGCATGTCAATATGATGGATGAGCGGGGAATTATTATTGCAAGCACCGACCCCCAGCGTGTGGGCACCTTTCATGCGGGTGCGGCGCAGGTTATTTCGGGTAGGCTTGAGGAGTTGATCATACAAAACGACACCGAGTTTGAAGGCACGCGCAAGGGAATCAACCTGCCCATTGTGTTTGCCGACGAGGTAGTGGGCGTAATTGGCATTACAGGTGAACGTGAGCAGGTAGTAAAATATGGGCAGATCATCAAAAAGATGACCGAAATTCTGCTGCTGGATACCAACGCCAAAGAGCTGAAAAAGATCGACGACCGCATTCGCGCCCGTTTTTTGGACGAGTGGGTGTACGGCGATGCCGGCAGCATCAATCAGCCGTTTATTGAGCGTGGTATGCGGCTGGGCATTGATATTACCCTGCCGCGCCGTGTTCTGGTTGCATCCATTATAGAGCTGAGGAACTACAGCGACAACCCCGAGGGGCAGCGCCTCATTGATAACGTAAACAAAACAGTGCGGCACATGATGGAACAAACCAGCGGCGGCGTCTTTATGAAAACGGCGATTCAGCTTGTTTGCCTGGTGCCCGATTGCCCCGATAAACAGATGGGGCAGCTTGCGAAACGCATTGCCGAGAAGGTGCATAAAGGCTTTGGGGTGCGGCTTGCAATTGGCATAGATAGCCGATCGGTGGGTTATAGCCTAATCCACCAATCCTACATCAAAGCGGAAAAAGCGCTACAGGCGTGTGTGTCCTCCTGCGATAAGGAGCCGCGCTTTTACAACGACATTAATATCGAGCTTTTTATGGGCGATATTCCCAAAGCGACCAAAGAGGAGTTTGTGCGACGGGTGTTTCGCGGCTGTACCCCCGAGGAGATTTCCAGTTGGATTCCCCTTTTGCAAACGTTTTTTGATCGAAACGGCTCGATTGGGTTGACGGCGCAGCACCTGTTTATGCATAAAAATACCCTGCAGTACAAGCTGAAAAAGCTACAAGAGCTGACAGGGTACGACCCGCGGAGCCTGTCGAACGCTGCACTGTTTCAGTTGGCGATACAATTTTACAATGAAAACCGCGACGAATTGCTTCTTCATTAAGGAATATGCACAACCCAATTGCCCTGTTTTTTATATGCCTGTTTTGGGTAACATAAATTTGCCCCCTTTTATGGTTACAGTAACATAGACACTGCTGATGCAGATGCTGTACAATAATGACAGCCGACAGTTAAAACAATTAAAAAATCTGTATAATATGTCGATGTGCGGCTGCGGCAGATTTGCCGCTTTCAAATATTACTTTATGGGGGTAGTTTACATGACCGGTATTACACTCATCATTACGTTTGTTATTGCAATTATCGTAATGATACTCGCGATTTCCAAGTTTAAGCTGCATCCGTTCCTTGCCATCATGGGCATTGCACTGCTATTGGCAATTGTGGTGGGAATTCCTCTGGCAGACATTCCGGCGACCATCGGTGCAGGCTTCAGCGGTACATTCTCCAGCATTGGTATTGTCATTATTCTGGGTGCGCTTATCGGCCTGTACCTTGAAAAAACAGGCGGCGCCATCAAGCTTGCCGACGCGGTAATTAAAGTAGTGGGCAAAAAGCGCCCTGAGCTTGCCATTTTGCTGATGGGCTGGATCGTTTCCATCCCCGTTTTTTGTGACAGCGGCTTCGTTATCCTAAACCCCATTCGTAAAGCAATCCGCCAGAGAACCTTAACCTCCAGCGTTGCAATGACGGTAGCGCTTTCCGGCGGTTTGTACATTTCCCACGTATTTATTCCACCCACACCGGGCCCAATTGCGGCGGCAGGAACGCTGGGTATTGGTGAAAATATGCTTCTGGTAATCGGCATGGGTGCGCTGGTTTCTATCCCCTGCCTCATCGTAGCTTACTTCTATTCAAAATACATCGGTAAAAAAGTAAAATCCAACGACGAAATCGGTGACCAAGAGATTATAAAAACTTACGAGCAGCTGGTAAAAGAATACGGCAAGCTGCCAAGCACCTTTATGTCGTTTGCGCCCATTATTCTCCCCATCGTACTTATGGCATTAGGCTCAATTTCCGCCATCCTCGGTTGGCAGGGCATGCTGCACACATTGTGCACCTTCCTCGGTACTCCCATCATCGCTCTTACGGTAGGCTTGCTGTTTGGCATTGGTTTGCTTGTCTCCACCGGTAAAATGAGTGAGTTTCGCAGCCTAACCGATGAAACCCTCAAAACCGTTGGCCCCATCCTGTTTGTAACAGCGGCGGGCGGCGTGCTTGGCAAGGTCATCACCACTGCTGGTTTTGTCGACTATATCAAAGACAATGCGTCGTTCCTCTCCACCATCGGCATCTTCTTCCCGTTCATCATTGCGGCAATACTAAAAACCGCGCAGGGCTCATCTACAGTCGCGCTCACCACAACAGCGGGCATCATGGGTTCGTTTGCAGAATCGGGCTCGATGATGCAGGCGCTTGGACTTACCACCCCGCTTGCAGCAGCGCTTACCGTTATGGCAATCGGCGCCGGTGCAATGACCGTTTCAGACGCAAACGACTCCCACTTCTGGGTGGTCACCAACTTTGGCGAGATGAACCCGCAGGACGGCTACAAAACGCAGACAACGCTCACCCTGCTCATGGGAATTGCAGCAATCATCTTTATCTGGCTGCTCTCGATGTTTATGCTATAAATTACTATCCCTGTCTATACATGCTCCTAACGTTGCAAAACACAGAAAAGCCGGACATTTTCTGTCCGGCTTTTCGAATAAGTAAAGGTGAAGTTTATGAAAAAAGTATTGTTGATACCAGATTCTTTTAAAGGCACGATGAGCTCGACCGAAATTTGCGGTATTTTAGAGGAGCGCATTCACGCATACTACCCTAACGCCGAGGTAATTTCCATACCCGTTGCAGACGGCGGTGAGGGCAGCGTCGATTCGTTTTTATCCGCTATGGGCGGCGAACGGGTTACCGTAACGGTGAAGGGGCCTTATATGGAGGATATGGAGGGTTTTTACGGCTTGGTGGATGGCGGCAGCACCGCAGTTATTGAAATGGCGGCGTGCGCGGGTCTCCCTCTCGTCGGTAAAAACCGGCAGGCACATAAAACCACCACCTATGGCGTTGGGCAGTTGATGGCGCATGCAGCGATACATGGCTGCAAAAAAATGATTGTAGGGCTTGGCGGAAGTGCCACCAACGACCTCGGCGCGGGCGCGGCGGCGGCACTCGGTATTCGGTTTACCGATAAAGACGGAAAAGAGTTTGTACCTGTGGGTGAAAATCTCGCAGAAATTGCACATATTGATGCAAGCGGGCTACTGGCCGAACTCAAAGGCGTCGAAATCATTACAATGTGCGATATTGATAACCCGCTGTACGGTAAAACCGGTGCGGCACATGTGTTCGGGCCGCAAAAAGGGGCCGACCCTGCCATGGTGGAATACCTTGACGCACAGCTAAAGGCGGGTGCTAAGGTAATTCAGCAAGAGCTCGGCGCAGATGTAGCACAGCTTTCAGGTGCAGGTGCGGCCGGCGGAATGGGCGGCGGAATGGTCGCATTTTTTGGTTCACGCCTGCAAATGGGTATTGAAACAGTGCTGGATACGGTAGGCTTTGACAGCCTGCTGCAAGGTGCGGACCTTGTGTTCAGCGGCGAGGGCAAAATCGATTACCAAAGCCTGCGCGGCAAGGTGGTAATTGGTGTGGCGCGCCGCACCAAAAAAGCGGGCGTACCGCTGGTTGCAATCGTCGGCGACATCGGTGATAATATTGAGGCTGCCTACGACGAGGGCGTCTCTGCGATATTCAGCATCAATCGCGTTGCTGTGGATTTTTCTGAGGCAAAAAACCGCAGCAAGAGTGATATGGCACTTACCATCGATAATTTAATGCGCTTTGTGAAGAGAATGAATTTTTAACCCTCTATTCTTTAATACTGGCGAACTCAGCAGTAGCCTTGAGGTATTACCTCAGGGCTGCTGCTATTTGGTGCATTCTGGTTATGCAGAGCACACTTATGAACATGGCCGCGCGGGCACAGCACCATAGATTTTATACGCATAAGAAACGCGCGGAATGTGAACCTCTGTTGTGGCACGCGGGGGATTCATAAGGGGGAACGTGTCAGAAAGCCCCTGCCTTTTTGCCTCAACGTTCCCCCTTATGCGTGTTTTCTTGTGAAACTTCTTTGCACGGGCAAAGAATGTTTCCCGTCGAGCGGAGGCGGAACCCCGCAAGAAAATGTATGAGGCCGGTCGCACAAAGGCTAGCAAAACCCATAAAGCTGTACCTCTCTAATTCAACGGATAACACTGGGCTAAGGCTTTTAAAGATTTATGGAATGAACGCACTGATTCAACCGCATGAGACGAAACCTCACAGATTAACGATCGCAAAGCAAAATACAAAGGAGCCACCTGCTTTGAACTGCACCCCTAAAGTTAGACAGTATGGTATACTGTAAAAAACTTTGGGGG
>NZ_DALZQO010000024.1:0-50200 GCF_032017025.1 Hydrogenoanaerobacterium sp. | reverse complement strand
AAACCGTTGCCAAGGTGGGTTCCACCGGGCGCAGCACCGGAAACCATCTGCACTTCGAGGTGCGGGTGAACGGCGTGAAGCAGAATCCGAGAAATTATCTGCCATGAAAACAAAGAAGGGATGATTTTATGAATGAAAATATGATTCGTGTATTGAAGATTGAGCCGGGGCAGGCTCCCGCGGTCAAGGAGATTCCAAATGACCTTAAAAGCCTGCAGGCGGAGGTGGATGGCCTGATTGAATGCATCCGCTTTCCAAACGGCTGTGTTGCCGTCTGCAATGAGGAAGGCAAATTAAACGGAATGCCGCCCAACAGGCGGCTGGGCGCAGACATTATCTGCGGCCCGTTTTTTGTCTGCGACACCACCCGTGATGGGAATTTCACCTCGCTCGGCAAGAGTAAAATCGCGGAATACAGTCAGCTTTTTGCTGACATTCCCGAATTCACCGGGCAGGAGCCGGAGCTGGAACCCGGCTTCACATTTATTGGATTTGAGTATTAAGGAGGGCACTTAGATGAAAAAAGAAAGCATTACCGTTCAAATGGACGGAGAAAAGCTCCGTGCGGTAAAACGCTACATGGAGAAAAAGGACGCGGATCTCGCACAGGAACTCTGCGATTCCCTGCAAAAGTTGTATGAAAAATACGTTCCGTCTTCCGTCCGGGAATACATTGACGAGGGCTGCGAAGATGCTCCAGCCATCGCTCCGGCAAAAAAGCAGAAGGAAAAAGATAAGGCCGCTGCTGCCGCTGACGGCGCACAGGACAGGGCGGCGCATTAAGGCGCATGCCCGTCTCCCGGCGTTGCCCCCTGTTCGCCCCCGTGTGCCGCTTTGACAGGCGGGGGTGGCATCCATGCACCCATCCCGCCCCAAAACGCTGTGTGAGGGCTTTGGGACGAGCGTTTGGAAAAGGCGCTCTGCCCTCCAAATCTGGCAGCTCTCCACGGTCGAAAAAAGAGCAGGATAAAGGCGGGTGGTCGCAAGCGCCCTCCCGCCGCCCACTTCGCCCAGCAGTGCTGGGCGTTTTTCGCACTTCCCCATGAGGTGGTCGGATTACGGATTCGTCACAGCCAAGGTGGTCGGAATCCACGAAAACGTAAGGAAACAAAGGAATTTACACGGTCACCTCATAGGTGGACACCCATGAAAGGTCGGATTTCACATGAAAAATAACAAGGAACGGACAGCGGTTTGGCTGTACCCCGAAACCATGGAACGGCTGGACGGCTGGCTGCCAAAGGACAACTGCAAGAGCCGCAGCGAGTTTATTGAAAAAGCACTCAGCTTTTACATGGGCTACCTTGGAACGGAGGACATTTCCTCCTATCTTTCCAAGGCTTTGCTTGCATCCATTCAAGGCACACTGCAAAAGACCGAAAACCGGGTGGCAAATAATCTGTTTCGGCTTTCTGTGGAAATCAGCATGATGATGCATCTGCTGGCAACCACGCTGGAGATTACCGACGAGGAACTGCACCGCCTCCGTGGTCGGTGCGTTGCCGAGGTCAAACGGACCAGAGGTAAAATCCGCTTGGACGATGCGGTGGATTTCCAGAGCAGCCCTGAGACGGAAGAATAATGGCCCGCATCATTCTCAAGTGCCCCTACCTCAAAGGCGGGAAAAAGACTGCCGCCCATCTGAACAACCTCGTCAAGTATATTGCCACCCGTGACGGCGTAGAAAAAATGGAAGGCGGTCATAAGCTCTGGCACTCCACAAAAAAACAAAAGGATTTGATCGCACAGATACTCCGGGAATTTCCTGATGCCCGGGATTTATTTGAATATGAGGATTACCTCGAAAACCCCAACCGGGCAAATGCCTCCGAATTCATCACCATTGCATTGGAACAGAACCTTGATAAAATCAACGGCCGGGAAAAATATCTGGACTACATTGCGAACCGTCCCCGCGTCGAAAAGTTTGACAGCCACGGTCTGTTCACGGCCGGGAACGAGCCGCTGGTCTTATCGCAAGTTGCTGATGAAGTATCCGGCCACACCGGAAATGTGTGGACGCCGATTATTTCCCTCCGCCGTGAGGATGCCGCACGGCTGGGTTATGACAATGCCCCTGCATGGAAGGCTCTGCTTTCCGAAAAAGCCGTGGAGCTTGCGGAGAATTTAAAAATCCATCCTGACCATCTGAAATGGTACGCTGCCTTTCACAACGAGTCCCATCATCCCCATATCCACATGGTCTGCTACAGCACCGACCGGGGAGAGGGCTACCTCACAAAACAGGGCATCAAGAAAATGAAATCCTCTCTGGCAAATGAGATTTTTCGTCAGGAGCTCATTCCGCTCTATGGAGAAAAGGCCCAGCGGCGGGATGACCTGAAACAACAGGCTGCCGAGTCCATGCGGGAGCTGATCCATCAGATGAAAGGCTGTGTTTTACAAAGCGACCGCATGGAGCAGCTCATCACACACCTTGCCGAGCGTCTGCAATCTGTAGGCGGCAAAAAACAATATGGCTACCTCAAGGCAGGCCTTAAAAATGTAGTGGACGAAATTGTGGATGAGCTTGCCAAGGACAGCCGTGTCTCAGAAGCCTACCGCCTGTGGTGGGAAACCAGGGGCAGGATCGAATCCATCTACACGGAAACTCCATCCGAGCCGCCGCCCCTTTCCCGCTGTGATGATTTTAAGCCCATCCGCAACATGGTCATTCAGGAAGCCCTGCTGATTGGGACCATGACCTTTGAGGAACCGGCATCTATGGAAACAGCCTTGCCGGAGCCGGAGGATGATCTGGAGATGCCCCTCTCTGACATGGCGGATGAAGAAGATCAGGAACCGGCAGATGGTTTTGGGGAACGGTCCTCCAGCGATGAAGCCTCTGCCAGTAAGGAATCCTCCGACTCATGGTGGACGGATGGCTACAAACAGGCAAAGAAGTATTTGTACGGCGATGAGGATGCCGGGATTTTGCAGGATTTTGAAAAAGCCCATGAACTCTTCCTCATGGAAGCGGAGGCAGATAACCCTCTCGCCCTGTATGACCTGGGCAGAATGTCCGCGGATGGTCTTGGCTGCGAAGCGGACGCCGATGAAGCATATCGCTGGTACGAAAAGGCCCTTGCTGTTTTCCATACTGCCGAGGAAGAAAAACCTTGGAAGTACACCGAGTATCGTATCGGCAAAATGTATGCCGCCGGACTTGGCACAGAGCAGGACTATCTGCAGGCGGCGGATTGGCTCACCCTGTCTGCAGATGAGAATTACAAGTACGCGCAGTATTCCCTTGGCGGCCTGTATTACCATGGCAAAGGTGTGGATCAGGATCACGAATCTGCCTTCGCCCTCTACACCCGCTCGGCGGATCAGAGCTTTCCCTATGCCAGTTTTGAGCTTGGAAAAATGCTGCGGGACGGAATCGGCTGTGTGAAAAATCAGCAGGATTCTGACCGCCGCTTCAAGGAAGCCTTCCTCGGTTTTGTATCCCTGGAGGAACAGAGCCATGACGATAAGCTCCAATACCGGCTGGGCTGGATGCTTCTGAATGGCGTGGGTACAGACAAGGATGAAACCAGGGCAAAGGAATATTTTGAAAAGGCGGCGTCCGTGGGAAACCCCTTTGCCTGTTATCAGCTTGCCAAGCTCATCCTCTCCGATGAAAAGGCACAGCCGCAGGAAGTGGAGAAAGCCCTCGGCTATCTCAGGAAAGCGGTGGAGGCTGAGAATCCCTATGCCGCATATTTTCTCGGCAAGCTCTATGAAAAGGGGCAGCACGTTCCGCAAAATATCTCCGAGGCGGTACGGCTCTATACAATGTCGGCAGAACAGGACAATGACTTTGCCGCATACCGGCTCGGCAAGCTGTATCTTGGCGGTGACGGTGTGCTGAAGGATGTGGAGTCCGCCATTCGCTGGCTAACCTTTGCCGCCGACAGAAAGAACCAATTTGCTGAATATGCCCTCGGCGTCCTCTACTTCAAGGGGGAGGATGTTCCGAAGGATGTCCCCAAAGCTCTGGAATACCTGAAACGGTCTGCCGGTCAGGGTAATCAGTTTGCACAGTACCGGCTGGGCAAGATTTATCTTATGGGCGAGGATATGCCAAAGGATATTCAGACTGCCCTGCAATTTCTAACGGCTGCCGCTGAACAGGGAAATCAGTATGCGCAGTACACCCTCGGCAAGCTGTATCTGATGGGAAAGGATGTTCCGAAAGACAAGGAAACTGCTATCCGCTGGTTTACCTTATCGGCAGAGCAGGGCAACATTTACGCTCAGTTTTTCCTCAACCATATGGACGATTTCAAAGACCCCTCCGTCCTGCTGACGGGAACACGGCTCCTGCATCACATGAGCCGTGTTTTTGCGGACAACGCTCCGCCGCTGAAACCGCCCGGTCAGCGAACCGACCGCAAGCTCCTCCGCAAGCTTCGTGAGAAAAAGCAGGCGCAGGGCCATGCGAGGAATGACCATGAGCAGACCATGTCATTATAACGATTGGAGGATAACCGTGAAGAAACAGAAAAAGAAAATCAAGCAGCCACCCATCAAGGAAAAATTGCTTCAAAGCCATTGCCGTCCTGTGAAAAGGGCGGCTTTTTTTCATAGAATTGGCACTCGCCATAAATAGGAGGTGGACCATGGGTGTATATGTGCATTTTACGGATGACCAGAAATACCGTGCCAACAATGTGGACCTTGTGGACTTTCTCCAGCGGCAGGGTGAGAAGCTGATCCCCAGCGGTCGGGATAAGAGGCTGGAGTCCGACCATAGCATCACCGTCCGTGGGAACGAGTGGTACGATCACTCCGCAGAGAGCGGCGGGTATGCCATTGACTTCGTGCGGAGCTTCTACGGTCTCACCTTCCCCGAAGCCGTGACCATGCTGCTGGGCGGTGAGCAGGGCGAGGTCTACAGACCAGCCTCACAAAAGAAACAGGAGCCAAAACAGCCCTTTGCCCTCCCGAATCCTCACAGCGATATGCGCCGTGTCTATGCCTACTTGGTGAAAACCCGGCTCATCGACCGTGAGGTGGTCAATTACTTTGCCAGGGCAAAGCTCCTGTATGAGAGCTGCGAAAAATCCAAGGACGGTATGAAGGAATACCATAACGCCGTTTTTGTAGGATACGATGAGAACGGCGTTCCCCGCCATGCCCACAAGCGAGGGCTCTATACCGAGGGAACCGGCTTCAAGGGAAATGTGGATAGCTGCGATCCAAACTACAGCTTCCACCACATCGGCACAAGCAACCGTCTCTATGTGTTTGAGGCTCCCATCGACTTACTGTCCTATATCACCCTTCATCCCCAGGATTGGCAGGAACACAACTATGTGGCTCTCTGCGGTGTCGGTGGTCATGCGATGATATGGATGCTGGAGCAGCACCCACGGCTCCGACAGGTTTCGCTCTGTTTGGATAATGATGAAGCCGGGGACAAGGCAAGCGGGCGGCTGAAAAGTGAACTTGCAGAAAAAGGATATGTTTCTGAGCGGCTTATCTCACAGACAAAGGACTGGAATGACGATTTAACAGCGGCAGCACAGCAAAGGCATAGCGGCTTAGGGATGAAGATGGTGTAGGCAAAAAGGAGCGGTCAAGATTATTGACTGCTCCTACTTTTCTATAAGGTTTAATGAATAGACACACTAAGAAAGCCTGCTCTATTTATGCCCTCACACAAATAGAGATTTGTTGAAGGCCATCCTAATACTCCAGCAATCTGCCATAGTCGTTCCAATCTCCAAACATTTTATTCTGCTTAGAGTTTTCAATCAGCTTCTTGAGTCTTTTTTGGTAAACTTCTATATCCCTTTTCTTATCACGTTGGATGGAATCAATTCTAACCCGTTGATACAGCATCGGGCATTTCCGAAAGTATTCCCACGCAGGAGGAACTGCTTCAAACGCCCGCACTATATCATCATCAATGATAAACCCTGTATCCGACATATCAGGAAGTGCATCTTTTCCTGATGTTGTCATAAGTCCTAACTTTTCAAGCCTGCGGCATCTTTCTTTATTTAGTTCGGTCCATGGGCTTTTCTTCGCGCGGGGCATAAATTTCTGCATGGTAACACCATCTATTTTCTTATTTGTGGTGTCAATCCATCCAAAGCACAGAGCTTCTTCAACAGAATCCAAATACCAAATAGCGTCTTTGGGTTTTTCCTTACCACGTTTGGTAACTACCCAGCATTCGGTTTCTCTATTATGATTTTGAATGAGCCATTCTCTAAATTCTTCGCGGCTCTTAAAATCTAGCACATTTTTTTCGGCCATAATATTTCAAATGCCTCCTATTTGGCAAGTACTAATTGGCTTCTCACTCCGATAAATTTCTGTTCATGTAGCTCATTTGCTTTATAGTACCACAAAATATACCAAACCGAAAGGAGTTCCCCATGCAATCTCAAGTCTACATTCTAATCGCAGTGGCCGCCGTGATGTTTCTCGTCATCGGCGGCCTTTCTCTTTTGGCTCACTATTATACCTTGAACGGGATCAAGTCCCGCACGGTGGGCGACGGCCAGCATGGCACGGCTCGGTTCGCTTCTAAGCAGGAAATCAAAAATACCTATCAGCACATCCCCTTTCAGCCGGAGCTGTGGAGGCAGGGGCAATGCCTCCCCACTGCCGCCGAGCAGGGAATCATTCTCGGAAGCGTAGGCGCAAAAAATAAAGTCACGGCAATGGTGGACAAGGACGATGTCCACTGTCTCATGATCGGTGCGTCCGGCGTCGGGAAAACCGCATACTTTTTATACCCCAATCTGGAATATGCCTGTGCCTCCGGTATGAGTTTCCTGGCCACCGACACCAAGGGCGACCTGTATCGGAACTACGGAGCCATCGCCCGCGACTACTACGGCTACCATGTGGCGGTTATCGATCTTCGAAATCCCACTCGCTCAGACGGCAACAATATGCTCCATCTGGTGAACACCTACATGGATGCGTACCTTGCCGACGAAAATAACCTTGTAGCAAAGGCGAAAGCAGAGAAATACGCCAAGATTATCTCCAAAACCATCATCAACGCCAGTGGGGAGAATTACGGACAAAATCAGTTTTTTTATGATGCTGCTGAAGGACTCCTCTCCTCAGTGATTTTGCTGATTGCCGAGTATCTGCCGCCCACTGAGGCAGATGGGAAAAAGGTGGACTGCCGCCATATCATCAGCGTATTCAAATTGGTTCAGGACTTGCTGGCGCCCAGCAAGGTAAAGGGGAAAAGCCAGTTCCAGCTATTAATGGACAAACTGCCTTCCGACCACAAGGCTCGCTGGTTTGCAGGAGCGGCCCTAAATTCCGCAGAGCAGGCCATGGCATCGGTACTCTCCACTGTGCTATCCCGGTTGAATTCCTTTCTCGACTCCGAAATGGAACAGATTCTCTGTTTTGAAACAGCCATTGATGCGGAGAAATTCTGTAATGAAAAATCCGCTCTGTTTATCGTACTTCCCGAAGAAGATTTGACCAAGTATTTCATGGTCAGCCTTATGATCCAACAGCTCTACCGGGAGATCCTTGCCGTTGCGGATGAAAACGGCGGTAAACTGAAAAACCGCGTGATGTTCTACTGCGATGAGCTCGGAACGCTCCCAGCCATCGAGTCACTGGAGCTGATTTTTTCAGCCAGCCGCTCACGCCGGCTTGCGATGGTACCGATCATCCAGTCCTTCGGTCAGCTCGAAAAGAATTACGGCAAAGAGGGTTCGGAAATCATCGTGGACAACTGCCAGGACACCATCTTCGGTGGATTCGCTCCCAACAGTCAAACCGCCGAAGTGCTGAGTAAAGCATTGGGCAGCCGCACCGTCATGAGTGGCAGCGTAAGCCGTGGAAAGAACGATCCCAGCCAGTCCTTACAGATGATGGAGCGTCCCCTCATGACGCCTGATGAACTAAAATCCATTCCCAAGGGTAACTTTGTTGTGATGAAAACCGGCACCCATCCCATGAGGACAAAATTGCGGCTGTTCCTTGATTGGGGTATTCGTTTTGGAGAGCCTTATACTGTGGAGGAAAAAGCGCACCGAAAGGTGGTCTACGCCGATAAGCAGATGCTGGAGGAAAACATCGTCCGCAAGCACACGGCCTGCCTTATGGTGGACGAAGAAACCGGGGAGATGCTGGAACCAACCACCGGAAGAGGAACCCTTCATACCCCGGTGGCAGAACCGTCTGAAAACACCATGCGCCGCCGCAATGTGCTCAAAACGTAAAGGAGGTTCCCATGAGCTACTTCAACCACATTTATACAGCCTCGCCCGATGAGCTTCCCCATCGGGCGAGAGCTGTCTATCTATACCTTTGTGACCGGGCAGGAAAAGGTAAGGACTGCTGGCCTGCGGTAAAAACGATTGCCTCCGACTTGCAGCTTTCCCGCAGTACCGTTAAACGCGCAATCCATGATCTGGTCAGAGCTGAGCTGATCGAAAAGGAGCCGCGCTACCGGGAGAATGGAAGCAACAGCTCCAACCGTCTCATTTTAAGAAAATAGCAGGGGATGGTAAAGCAAAAGGGCGGATTTCCCGCCAGGGAGGTATTCCGCTCTTCTGCTGAACCCAGGTGCGGTTCACTGTGAACCCACCAGAACCTCTCACTCTAAGAAATTTTATTACAGAAAAAGAATAAAGTGTTGCTTTATATATTCTTGTGTAACACAAGAAACGCTATATTTGTAAACTACAAATTATTGTGGACAAGATGGAGTGAATATAGGTAATTTATTTATATTGTTCTTGTATATTCTGCGCCATCTTGCGTATATTTTTCCGCATTTCCAAAGGCTTTATAACTTCAACTTCTACACCAAGCCCCATAAATAATTTGGTACAGGCTCTAGCATTTCATATATGTCTGAGCTGAATTATATATTAAAATTGCTGATCTTTTTCATCAGCAAATCAGGGCAATCAACTAAAGGAGAGTGTCCACTATCTTTAATAATAATCAACTCAGCTTTGTCTCCCAAAGCTTCAACAGTTTCTCTTACTGTAGCTTCTGGTATTATTATATCCTTTTCACTCCAAAAGCTCAGTACCGGAGCCTCTATTTCATTTATTCTGCAATCACCCGCTGAATATCCATTATGTTTATTTGAAATGTTAAATAAGGCCAACGCCTATAAATATCTACCAAGTTCCTCTGTTTTAAGGTTGCATTGATATTTGCAGTACCAACCGTAACCACATCCAAGATCGAGTACGCTTTTTGCCGCTTAAGTCAGGAAATAAGGCTTTGAACTGATGCCATTCGCCCGCACCGGATAAACCTTGCTGACTTCGTGACATTTTCGCATACTCATCAAAAATTTGTATTATCATAAATGTTGTTCATAGGTTCACCTCGGTAAATTGGAATTTGTAGCCTCGTATATATGCTCGCAATAGACAGTGCGATTCACTTTTTGGCTTTTATATGTAATATGAGAGATAATATCAAGCATATTGCAGTTGGAGGTAAAAACAATACGCTGTGAATTAGAGCATCAAGATCAGCCCCCGCAGAAGCATAGGGGTTATACTCTTGAATATTGTAAAAATAAAATATCCCTCCGAAATAACACATTAATAGTACAATCCCAATTCTAAATAAAATTCTTGGATTAATATTTTTTTTAATTTTATACCTCATTTAGTAACCTCCTTCACAAAATACAGATAATTCTTGATTAAAATCTGATCGATGCTCAATTGTGTTACTCAATCGGCAAACCATGTTGTTTCAGGAAAGAGAGCTTATCCCAATAACCCCGTTGAAAAAAAATTCTATCATTCACAATCTGGAAGAAACCGCAACCTCGGAGTCCTAATGGGTCTCGCCACTCCATAATCGCCCACTGACCATCCTCAAATATATTCTCCACAATACAAACCATCTTTGCTTGTGCAAATTCATTCTCCAGGAATCTTTTAATATTGTCCCGACCATGTACTGGCTCATTGGCAACCTGATGATTGACGGCATCCTCCGCATAAAGTAACGATAATGTTTCGGCATCAGCCTGATTGAACGCATCAACAAACTTCTGTAAAACCTCTTTTGGTCTCATTCTCGCAACCTTCTGTTATATAAATAATTTAAAATCTAAGCTATCCGACAAATTCTAATATAAAGTAAAACGTTCATAGGCTATCATTTTTCCAGTAGCTGTTTTAAAATTATCATTGATGCATTTTTTTATCTTTTCCTGTTCTTTTTCTTTATCCATAACCGTTAAATTTTCAAGCAAATCAGCTTCCCATTGTATTTGAAAATCAAGTCCATCAATTTTAGATGGAGTATGATGATTGCCTATTATAAAGCATATTCGATCGATATTTTTGCCATAGCCTACCTTTTGTAATATTTCTCTGGCTACTGCTGGTCCTTCTTTTTCTTGATAGACACCGTCAATTGAGCCGTACTTTTTTTGTGCTTCAACGGCACCAATATCATGTAGTATAGCAACAATACAGATTAGTTCTTTTTCTTGATCTCCGATATTTTCACCTTTCATAATATCTTCTGCGTTTTGCAAAACTTTGAGAGTATGATCTATGCCGAAAGGAATTTCTTTGAAAACTTCTTTCATCTCTCTGATAATTTTCTCTTTAAACATTGATTACCTCCATTGATACCTCATAGGTGTTTTAATTCTGTATGTCATATGCTTTAGCCATTTGCTTTACCTCCGCATGGTAATTTTGCAATTCTCAATGTTATATATTATTCAAAAAACTCTTTGCAATAAACCACGGTTCCCGAAACATCACCAAGGATTCCATCTTCAAGTTCCAACGCCATAAACGATTCATCTGGCACATCAAATGGTGCTTTAATTCCCCATGTACTTGCGGGCTTAAATCCAAATCGAGGATAGTAGGCTTCATGTCCGAGAACAACGATTGATTTGAAGCCCATTTCCTTTGATTTCTTCAACCCATGAATAATCAATTGGCTGCCGATACCCTGGTTCTGGTATTCAGGCAAGACCGAAACCGGAGCTAATGCCAATGCTTCGTAATTCTGCCCGTCATTTTTAATAAGCAGCTTTGTTAGCATAAGATGCCCGACGATTGCCTTGTTCCTTTCGGCGACAAGGCTGAGTTCAGGGACAAACACATCGCTTTTTCGCAATCTGGCGACCAAAAATTGTTCCCTGTGGTCACTGTGTTCTTCATTCTGAAATGCCTTTTCTACAACAGCTTCCGTAAGTTTATAGTCTTTCTCCGTTTCTTTCCGTATCATGATATCCAACTGTAAATCACCCTAACTTTCCCAAACGCTTTTCAAGGGCAAGCCTTTTTCCTTCCTTGCCGCATCGATTACCTTTTGAATAAATTCTGTCTTTGCGCGTGTATATGCCTCCATGGTACTGCCATTTTCCATGGCGGCTCTCTCTTTTACTTCTCCATATTCATCGGCCAATTTGGGATGCTCCCTTAAATAATCCCTGAGCAGAAATTCGTTGCGCAGATAAAAACCATCGTTGTACGGTAAAACATGAAGATTATGGGTCCAAACTTCATTTGTATATTTTGCAAACAAATATCTGCCTGTCATATCTGTCGGAGTGTGGTGATACTCCTTTGCATTAAAAATGCACTGATAAAAGGTTAGTTCAGCAAAAGGCGAAACGCCAATAAATATATCTATAACCGGTTTCGCCCGTTGATTGGGTATCGCCGTTCTTCCGATATGTTCAATGGCTACGGCATGAGAACCGAAAAAACGGAGCAATTTTATTTTCTCTTCTTCAAAATTCTTTGTCCAATCCGGGTTATATTCCATAATTTCAATTTTCATGATAGTTTCGTCCTTGCCTCAAAACCCCTGTTTGGTATTATACTCCATATCTCTCCGGTGCAGGAATAGCCTTTTCTGATGCACGGCTAACAGCTTCCCATTCTTCCCAAGTAGCCATCCGTGCTTTTAAGGTATCCATCGCCAAATCGTATACCATGCTGCCAAGGATAAGCCTCAAAGGCGGATTATTGCTGGCTACTAATTTCATAAGGGCTTCCGCTGCCAAGGAAGGATCACTATCGACCGAATCTTCGGAATACTGTTTCGCCAGCTCATCGCGAAGTGTACCGTATGAATCTAATGGATTGCTGTAACTCATCCAAGTGTATAAATCTGTCCAATATCCTCCTGGTTCCACCATAGTGAGTTTCACTCCGAAATGTTCCGCTTCTTTTGCTAAGGCTTCACTCATTCCTTCCAGCGCAAATTTACTTGCACTGTAAATACCAGACATCGGACCCGAGATAATAGCGCCAATGCTTGTAATCTGTATGATATGTCCAGAACGCTGCGACCTCAAATAGGGCATCACTACCTGACAAACCCAAAGAGCTCCAAAAAAGTTTGTGTCCATTAGTTTCCGAGCATCGGATTCGTTTAGTTCTTCAATCATACCCATAGTCATGATACCCGCATTATTAACAACAATATCAAGCCTGCCGAAATGTTTAACTGCTGTTTCAACCGTAGAAAAAACAGCCTCCTATCTGTAACATCGAGGTTTAATGGCAGTAAGCTCTCTTGATATGTTTCTTCTAGCTTCGCCAAATTATCGATAGTCCTTGCAACTGCAACAACTTTATCCCCGGCTTTCAAGGCGGCGCATGTAAAAGCATAGCCAAGCCCCTTGCTTGCTCCGGTAATAAACCATACTCTTTTATTTTCGCTATTAGGTGTTATAGATATTCTCCTCTACTATTATAGAAAGATTATTATAAGCGAAACTAATACCGTTAAACGCCATGAGCCCGACAATTTTGAGCACTTTGTTTTGAACTCCCAGAAGCCCACCACTCCAAATTATCATCAACCCTGTCCTTTTTTCAGTCCACTTGCGGTTTCATTGTTACTTTGTCATAGCGTCGTGTCAAAAGGCGGCAGAGAATAGCATCTGCCATCAGTACAACACCTGACCAGAAAAACCATGTGTTTACACCTATCACCTCAACAACCGGACCCGCAACAAGTAAGCCTATCGGCATAGAAAGAGTCATGGCGGTCATCAAAAGGGAAAACACCTTGCCCATCATTTCAGGTGCAATGCTTTCTTGAACATAGGCCATAACTGGAACATTCATAAATGTGCCAGAGGCACCCAAGAAGAAGCAGCATATAGAAAATATCCAAAAACCGCTTGTCGGTAACGCTCCGCTAATCAGTGTAGACAGACCCATTAAGCCAATAGCTAAGGATGCCATGAAAAACCTCCTTTTCATGCCGCCCCATACACCGATAACCAAAGATGAAAGAAGCAATCCACCTGCAAAGACAAATTCCACAATGCTATTGTGCCATGCTTCGCCCATAAAGTGGTTGCGTACCAGCAGAGGGAACAGAGAACCTAAGGGCATATAAAGTATGGTCATCAGCAGCATGGGGGAAAACACAGCCATTAAAGGTTTATTTGCTTTCATTGCGATAAAGCCCTGCTTCATGTCAGACAATACACTCATCTTCTCATTGGTTTGCGGAATGTCCGGAATCACAACAAATAGGAGGCAAACTATCGCAAAAGCGGCTCCCAGTATATCCACAATCATAATGGAGGAAATAGGTAGAAATGACATAAGCGCAGCACCCAGCACAGGCCCCATCATGTTGGATATCGATTGGATCATATTTCCCCAGCCCCCTGCTTTGGTCAACATATCTGCTGGCACAAACATGGGTATCGCCGCTTGCATAGCTGGACCGTGAAAGGTATTCCCCAATCCACGCAAAAATAAAACAATGTAGATAAACCAAATAGGGGGTGTTTCCACAAGTAAAAATGCTGCGCCAAGGATGATGCTGGATACAGCTACCAGACCGTCAGCTAAAATCATTACTGTTCGGCGATTGTATCGGTCGATCCACACACCGGCAAAGGGTCCGATTAACATATTGGGGAGAAAGGCAACTAAGGATGCAATCGTCAAGGTGATTGCGGATTCAGTCTGGATGGTCAGCCACCAGATAACAGCGAACTGCACTGCGGCAGAACCCAAGATTGAAAAAGCCTGTCCTGTGTATATTACAGCAAATTGTTTCTTCCAATTTTTTATTCTGTTCATTATAGAAATCTCCTTATATAAAATTAAAAACGAACAACTGCCTAAGCGTTGTTCGTGCAGAAAGACATAATTTTACAAGGAGATCTTCAAAAGCGAGGATATACTCATGTAAATATGTCTTTAAGCACAACAAATAAACCCTAAAAAGGGCAGTGCTTAAAAACTAAATTACATGAATATCAAATACATATTTCTACCCCGCTTTCACTTTAAATTATTATACTATATTTTAACTGCAATCTCAAGATATGAAACGGATTATGTTCTGCTCAATTTCTCAATAGCATCTTCTTCGGAAGACACAAAGAAGATATCTCTTCCTTTATTGCTTTCATATATAAAATCTTTCAGCGGCTTGCTTGTATAGCCTGAAAAGTCGCCAACAATCGCAAACTTAAACTGGTAAATGATAAACTTTTGTAGAATTTCACCGGCAATCCTCGTACTCAAAACAAAAAAGTCCGGGGTCACCGCATCTTTGTTCAATATAATGGAATGGCTTCCTGTTTCATAATTTACAGACATCATGAATTCCAGTGCGGACTGCACATCTGAAATGCAAACCTCATCGCTGTTTACAATAGCTATTTCATTGCCGTTAGCCGTAATCTTCTTTATATCCATGATTAAATTATCTCCTAAAAAGTATGATTTATTGCGTTATCATAATAGGTTACTTGATTCCCTTTATTTTTGTCAGATCATCACTGCATAGGATTTCAAGATTCTCGAAAACTTTTTGAGCAGACCAATTCCACCACTTCAGCTCCAGCAGATAGCGGATGAGATCGTCATCAAACCGTTTCCGAATGATTCGGGCAGGGTTTCCGCCCGCAATATGGTAAGCCGGTATGTCCTTTGTTACAACGGAATTAGCTGCAATGATTGTCCCATCCCCAATATGCACTCCGGGCATAATCGTGACATTCTGCCCAATCCACACATCATTTCCGACAACGGTATCACCTTTGAACGGTAGTTCTTCCAGCGTCGGTGTAACCTTTTCCCAACCGTGGCCCATGATGTTAAATGGGTAGGTGGTGACACTGCACATCCTGTGATTGGCACCGTTCATTACAAACTCGATACCTTTGGCAATGGCGCAGAATTTTCCGATTACGAGTTTGTCGCCTAAAAACTCATAATGATGCGTCACGTGCTCTTCAAACCGCTCCGCTCCGTTGATATCGTCGTAATACGTGTAATCGCCCACGATGATATTAGGACGGGTTATAACATTCTTGATGTAGCATACGCTTTTTATTTTTTCATTGGGATATATGGCGTTAGGGTTAGGGCCATACTGCATGGGGCGAACCTCCTTCTTCAGGGTATACTTATTAATCTTATGCTATATATTAGCATTCGCCCGTTCCATGATTTCCTGTACTATTGATGTTTTGACATTCGCATAGTGCTGAACATGCCGCCACTTTTTCTTTGCCAATCTTCGCTTGACTTGCGCATATTTCTCCCGGTCGATTTCATTGGACCGTAACCAATCTCGAAAGCGCAACATTCTATCAATCTCTGATGTACCCGAACTGAACACATGCAGGTTGATGTCGGTATCTGGTCCTTTAAACAGACGATGCTTGAACCAGTCAGACTCCCGAATCCGCAACATGTAACCGGCTGCTTCCAATGCCTGGACATAGGATGGCTCGTCTGCAGAATCCTCCACAGCCATAAGCATATCAATGATTGGCTTGGCGCATAGCCCTGGTACCGAGGTTGAGCCCACGTGTTCAATTTGCAAAGCTTTGCTGCCGAGTATTGAACGAATCCGGTTCGCTTCCCGCTCAAACAATTCAGGCCAACTCGGATCGTATTCAACAAGTGTAATCGGCGCATTGTGCAGCTTCAGCTCGCCAACCGTGTTCCTTTGCAACTCTTCATCCGTTGTAGGCATAGAGCTGCTATTTTTTCTTTGCGATATAGAAAACATAACTGTAATAATCCTTAAAACGATTGTACATATCGGCTTCTATCTTGCCTTGCTCAAGGAAATCTTTTACCTCATCTGCATAATTATATTTTTTAAGGAACGCTTCGGAGTTATCTATAAGCGGCTGATAATAATTATCGATCCAGCATTTATCGTCCAGTGCAAAATGGGCGACGGAAGTATATCCGCATTTCTCAATAACTGATAGCTTATTTTCGATTGTGTCAATCTCGGAATATGCATTAACCCAGTACTGCTCGATTTCATCCGGTCTTGTATCAGTCAGCCATGAGATTTCAGAAACAGCGATATAACCGTTATCCTTTAAATATTTTCTCCACAGCGACAGTCCTTTTTCAAAACCGATGTTGTAGATAGCTCCCTCCGACCATATTACATCAAAAGAGTTTTCCTTAAAGGTTAAGCTTTCCATCAGCATTTCTTCAGCTACAATACGGTTAATAAGGTTATTCTCTTTGGATTTTTTCATAAGCATTTCTAAAAACTGCGGAAACATATCGACCGCTGTGATATGTGCAGCTGTGTTTTTTGCAAGGGTTATTGTCTGACCGCCGGTTCCGCATCCGATGTCCAATATTTTAGTTTTTTCATTCAAATAAGGAATATAGCTTAGTGCTTTTAATGTCGCTTCTTTGCTCCCCGGTCCCTGCCGTTCGTTATCCTTGTGATACTCTATGATTAATTCTAATAAATCCATTTTAATTCTCCTTGTAAAATATATATTTTTTCTATCTCCCTTAAATTGGGTTTATCGCGCTCCTTGCTTCAGTGATTTAATTAGCAACATCATCGGTCGCCGCATTTCATCCTTCATACCCGGAATCTCCATCATATCGGCGCTCGGCATCGCTTCTTCAACAGCTTCCAGCCGGAATCCGGCATTCATGAGTCCCATTTGAATTTGCGTCAGTGTGTGGTGTTGTTTCGTAATATTCTGCCCAAGAAAATGTGTCACCCTTTCTCCGGAGTAAAAGTAATCATCAATTGGCCAATACTGTGGCTTGCCGTCAGAATCATAAATCCAGTCCTGGTTCACACCCGCCGTGAAAACAGGATGTTCGATGTTAAGAAGGAAAACGCCTTCCGCCTTTAGCGTCAGATATACTTTTCTGAAGATTGTGTCAATATCTGCAATGTAATGAAGCACCAGATTGGAAATCACGCAATCATATGAATTGGCGGGATAATCATAATCATCCAGTCCGCAGACCCGATAGATAATTTTAGGGTCGGCGTTTTTTTCTTTTGCTTCCTGTATCATTTTTTCACTCAAGTCGATGCCCAGCACCTGCTTTGCACCGCATTCCACAGCATATTTGCAGTGCCAACCGTAACCGCATCCAAGATCGAGTACGCTTTTGTCGCTTAAGTCAGGAAACAAGGACTTGAACTGATGCCATTCGCCTGCACCTGATAAGCCTTGTTGACTTCGTGACATTTTCGCATACTCATCAAAAAATTGTTTATTGTCATAAATGTTGTTCATACTCTCACCTTCTTTGTGGCAGTTAATATCTACCGGAATATATGTTCATCAATCATTCGGAAGAATACCTCTCACTTCGTTAATCAATTGCTTTAGCTGCACACAGGCATTTTCTCCATCTGTTCCGGCTGCCGCAAAAATCGAATTTACTTTATCTTTGTAGTCAAGCGGGTGGATGCTAAAGCTATCTATCATGCCGACTGCCTTTTTCTCGTTCAAGCAGTATTCTTCATTTACTGCAAATAACACCTGGTTCAGCGCTGAGATCGCTCGTACAATATGAGCAATAACATAATAAACATCGTTTTTCTCAGCATTGCTTTCCGCAAACATTAAAGAAAACTCCGCTTCAAACCCGAAGAAACCAATAATAGCTTTCTTTAGCTTTAGCGGATATTGTTCGGCAATACTCTTCAGGGTTGAGATATTGCCCTGCTTATCCCACAGCATCTTACAAACTGCCAATTCTCCCATATACATCACATTCATGTAAGCATGGGGATGTCCCGTTTGATAATGTGCGGAAATATCCCCTTGCTGACATTCGGCAATCACATTTTCTACTCTTTCCGCGTCACGCAGAATAAAGTCAACATGGTATCCGTTAATAACGAGCCAACCTCCGCCATTCACCCATTTACCCCATTCACCGGGAGGAACAACCAGATTATCCCGATGTTCATCATCTATTAATTGAGCTGCCTTGTTTAAAGATACAAGGTCAAGTGTGGCTTTATCGTAATAGATACCGATATCAATATCCGATTCAGGGGAATGCGTGCCCCTTGCACGCGAGCCGCCAAGCACAATCGCTTGGATGCCTGAAACATCTGCCAATGTTGATACAACTTTATCTAATGTTGTTTTAATTTCTTTCATAATCTCCCTCCATGAACGTTGCTTATGGAATATAAATAGTTCAATAAATCTTGCTTTGTTAATAGCTCTGTATGACTCAATACACAGTATTGGCAATCTGTTTTTTCTATCTCGTTTATCAACGTGTTTAGCTTATCCCTGTCCATGTAACCATTATTGAAAAAATCTTCACTTGTTGCGTCACCCAAAAACAAAACCTTTTCTTCCGGGATATGGATAAGTACTGTATCCTCAGAATGCGGAGACACCGCATGATACATAATGGCTGTTATTCCTCCAAGGTCAAGGATAAGTTCATCCGCAAATTCCATGTCGGACGAGACAACTATAATTTCTTTGTCGCCTGCATATTCTCTCCCGAAACACGGATCATCTTCCTTCAAAAAATCAACATACGCACCATCTGACAGCTTGTTTCTTTCCTGCCGTAATAATTCATTGGTTTTGCTGTGTGCGATAGATGCGCCTCCAATATGATGCATTCCAAAGGTGTGGTCCCAATGCCAGTGGGTAATTATCGTGAAATCCGGCTTGCGTAAGCCAGCCGCCTCCAATGCCACATAAAACTCGTCAACATGCATGGCGGAGTTTCCTGCGTCAATGGCAAGGGCAAACTTATTTCCTTTCAGATAAGCCAGCATGGGCCGGTCGGTATCCGTTTGATGGGGATAATAAAACACTTTATCGGTTATTGCTTTTAGTCCCACTTACTATCCCACCGTTCCGGCAATAAGTCCCTCAGCAGTATTTCCTTCATCTGGGGCATCACGATGAAGGTGGCGTCATTGTTATCGTCTATCTGTGCGATAAACTCTCTACATCTCCCACAAGGGGGAAGGATGCTTCCGTCCTCAAAAACGGCAACAATCCGCTTGATTTCAGTTTCACCCTTTTTGAGCATCTCAGCGATGGCAGACTGCTCAGCACATAAGCCGATTGAACAGGGAATGTCGATGCATATTCCCGTGTAGATAGCACCGCTGGTTGTTTCCAGCGCGCACGCCACATGCCCCGCCTCGCCAAATCTTCTGAGCATTTTATGATTGATTGCACTGTAAGCAATTTGATATAATTCTTGTTTATTCATTTAATTCCCCTTGTAAAATATTTGTTTCATCTGTGATACACTACTCTGAAATGAGGCTATCAAGATTTTTCAGATCGATATGATCAACTTCTCTCAATTCATATCCACTATGAAAAATTTTCTGAGCCTCTGCCGAAATACATGGAATCACTCTACCTTCAAATATTGAAGAAGAAAACCATTTTGCTTCAAAATGATACCAGCCGCCTTGCGGATCAGCCTGCCGAGCGCTTCCATCCTTATTTATTATTAAAGGGTGTATATCTATATAACTTAGTTCCGGGTGATGCAGCTCAATGCGTGCAGGACTCCAATCAGTCGTGATTTTATATCCCTTATCTTTTAGTGCAGCCAATAAGACTTCCTCAGATTCCCCATTGAAATCAATGTCTATATCTCTATGATCCCTATTTTGTTTTCCGGTCAGGATATCAACTCCCCAACCACCATCAACCCAATACTTTATATTCAAATCTTCTAACAGATTTAAAACATCAAATAGGTTTTCTTTACTTGTTGTTTCATTGTTATTCATAGGATCCCCTTTACTAAATACCTTTTTATTGTTGCAAAACTTCCCATTTCCATACCATACTGCAAAGTATTTTATCCTAACGTTATATTCCAATTTATTGTTACAACAATCAACTTTTACTTTGTCCTACTTTATCCGCCTTTCGTGGAAGAACGAACAGGGCACTTATCAGCGTAAGTATAAGGAGCGCGATTCCGGATACAAAAAACCACAACGATACTCCGCGATTTTCGGTAATTGGGCCTGCTATGAGCAATCCCAAAGGCATAGTAGCTGAGCTGAGGCTTCCAATCAAGGAAAAGGCACGCCCCATTCGTTCAGGCGGGATGGTTTCCTGCATATAGGCGATATAGGGGATATTATACAAGTTACTGCTTGCCCCAAGTAGTGTGCATAATGCTGCAAATATCCAAAACCAGAACATCTCTGCAGGCAATAGACCGCAGAGCAACGAAGATGTTCCCATACCTAAAAGTCCCAGATGGATAACCGGAAATTTATTTTTGATGGTACCGAATTTTCCAAGGATTATCGCGCAGAGCATCATCCCGCCTGCGTAACCGAAGTTGACCATACTCGCATGCCATGCGTCAGCTTTGAAGTAATCACTTGTCATAAGCGGATAGTAGGTGGATAAAGGTGCGTAAAACACCATGCCGAGCATGGTGGCCGATGTCACGATAAAGAGCTTTCTATCCTGCCATATGGCTGCCGCACCTTCCTTCATTTCATGGAAAAAATGCGGAATTTGTTGTGTTTTCCTCTCCGGATCAGGTATTTTTACAAGTGCCACAGTAGCACTGGCTACAAGCGCGCCTGCCAAATCAGACAATAAAATGATCCAAAGGGGTAGGGCAGCATACATGGCTGCGCCAAGTACAGGCCCCAGCAGGAAAGCACCCGACTGCATAAACTGACTCCATCCGTTGGCACGCACCAGCTCCTGTTGCGGCACCAGCATGGGTACCGCTGCCTGGATGGCTGGACTGTGAAAAACATTGCCTATAGCTCTAATACCCAGCACCACACAAACCGACTAATAGGGTGGCGTATCAAACAAAAATACCAGAGCAAAAACAAGGGCTACTAATCCAATGAAAAGGTCTGCTGCTATGATGACGGTTTTACGGCTAAGTCGGTCAACCCATACTCCCACAAAAGGACCGAGAATAAGTTGAGGTAAAAAGGCGAACACGCCCGCGATGGACATCATAATAGGGGATCCCGTTTCACTTGCCAGCCACCATATTAGAGAAAACTGCACAGCGGCACTGCCTATCAGCGACACTGTCTGCCCTCCGGCAATGGTAAGAAAGTTTCGTTTCCAATTATTTTGACTATATTGATTCATAAGTATTTTCTCCTTATCCAACCTGACCACACAACCCTGTAAAAATCAAAAAAACATCAAAACCGATACTCGTAAACCTCTGACATCTAACCTGACCACCCCTCAAACTGTTAGCAATAGAGAATACAAGATCGACTTCTTTGCTGACATTAATACTGGCGTCATCCATCACAACGTCGGTAATTCGTTCTTTAACCATTCTGAAGGCCTCCATATTAATAATCATTGATATCAATCCCGGCTTTAAGCAGCCTTGCGTAGCGCTCGTTAGACATAACAACCACGATGGGCTTGCCATTCTTGAGAACGAATGCAGTTTTATCTCCGTCAGCTATTGCGGTCAGTATCTTGGATGACTGACCTTTCAAGAAATCACCAATATTGTGATGCTCCATCGGTTCTATCGGTTTTTTGTCTGGCACTTTCAGCCCCTCCTTCATCGTGCATAGTCATACATATAGTATTTTATCACAAAGTAATTACAATTGGAATGCCTTTCTCAATGTCTTTTTATAAGCAAATTGCAACTCAGTGCATATAATGGTTTAAAATCTTCTTAAAAAAAGATTCACATGGCGTGTGAGTTTTAGGCGGCGGTAGTGTGGCGGTAACGTCAGCACTGCTGCCGTTTTTTGTGTTCATAAAAAAGCCGTGAGAGTCCAGTATTACTGGGTTCTCACGACCTTTTTGCGTTTTAGTACATCGGGCATTTCGGGGCTTGGTGTGGAACACCTCGACCGATACACAAAAGTAATCGTTAAATTTCAGGGTAGCGGTGCATTTTTCAGAGTAACCGTTAAAAGACAGTGGGTAATGGTTAAAAGTGAACCTCTCAATCGTGAATCTATACGTCTACGGCGTTATCCTCGCTGCGGACTTCATACCGCTTTTCGGGCTTTCCGTACACATTCATCAACTGGCGACTTGTTGCGAACGAGTTATCCTCAAGTTGGTTTTGCTTCCAAGCATTATTTCTTCGATGACCGGAGATGGTTGTTCGCTCCATGTCAGCTGTTCCTTGCAGAGTCTTTCAATTTGTTAGGTAATCTGCATATACTAACAATCCATGCTTATTACAATAAACATATAGTTTACCGCCAGTAATTATAGGAAACCTACAACTTGGGCTTTGTTCCGGGTACAAGCGATTCAGAAATACTCTGTCACTTTTAACAAAGGCCATAAAGGAAATATAATGTTCTTTGGTCATTGGATGGTCAAAGGTGATAAAGTAATCAGTATCCATTTCCTCCACTGTGATTTTGGGTGCAATAGTCGCATCCGTAGGGAGGATGCGTTCTAATTTTCTTCCGCAACAGAAAATAGAGGCACTTCCTGTGCTAACCAGAATATTTCCGCAGGAAGGACATACATAAAAACGTATTTTATCAATGTTGCCGCTATCTGGCTTGTTTGATGTAATTTCACCCTCCATCATCTGTTTCATATCAACGCCCAAAATAGCAGACAGTTCCGGCCACAGCGATAGATCAGGACACCCTAAACCACATTCCCATTTAGAAACCGTTTTATTTTGAATACCCAATGCATCTGCAATATTTCTCTGGGTAAGGTTTTTTTCCTTTCGCAGCTTGGCTATTAAATTGCCTATTTTCACACAATCCATGCCACCACCTCCATTTCTGCTTAGTATACCATACTACAGGAACCTTGCGATTACTTGTACCAATCTTGCCGGGAGCTGCTTCAAATCGGTAATATCCAATGTGTTTTCAGCACCGTAAAGTTCACGGATAGCCTCTTTATCCTGCCCAATAGCTGCGGCCAGGAACTGGATGCCTTTTCGCCTATATTCCTGCAAAGTATCTTTCATATCACGAGCTGCTTTTTCACCTGTATAATCGGGCATAGCCTTAGGCTGACCGTCGCTGATGCTGATTATTACTTTGGTTCTTTGCGGTGCATTAAGCAATCTATCGGAAATAATCCTAAGTGCCATACCATCCCGATTGTTGCTGCGAGCCTGAATGTCCATAAGAGCATATTTTTCATCTGCATCTTTGCTTTCAAAGTCTACATAGGCATAGACGGACATTTGCTCCAGCTTGGAGCGGTCTGCTGTATCTCCGTAAACCATGATCGGAATGCCACACCCAGTGCAGAATTCATATAAAGCGACGGCTGCCTGTTTTGCTGCATCCAAACGGCCAAAGGCTGACATTGATGCAGATTCGTCAATCCGAAGAGCAACTGCAAGGGAGGGTTCTTCCTCAGGTGGGCGCTTGCGGGCAAATACACGGAAATCTAAAGAAGCGGCCTGATCCGCGCAGAATTTTGTGCCATAAAGCTGAGATTTAGCAAATTCAGCGGAAACTTCATGCTCTAAAAGCGGGTTTGTTTTTCGGATTAATTCCCGAATAACCGGCAGCAAAGTTGCAGCCATGCTGTTATATCCGTCTCTGTCTTGAGCGGAAGCTTCCGGGCGGTGGACAATAAGCTTAATATCTTCATGGCAGCTGCCTTGAACACTTTGCCGGGCTTCTTTGTTTAACTGTTTGCGAAATTCCCTTTTTTGTTCATTTGAAACGGGTTTATCCAGCTCATGGTAAACTGGAGTGCCATTTTCTCCATTATCATTGCTTGACACATCAGAATTCTTATCGCTGCTCGTATCCGAATGCCCATCACTGTCTGCTGATTTTCTCAGACGGATTGCATTTTTATCAGCTTTATCTGTTTCTGCAGAGTATTCCCCGTTTCCTGAAATATGAAGTTCCATTACTTCCGGATTCTCCCCATCCGGATGAGAATGACAGATAATATCTAATTCTTCAAGCTTATCTGTCAAACCACGGCTTACCAGTGCCTGCTCTAAAATGGCAAGCTCCTGTGGATCAGTGGTAATTTTATAGAGCACCTTATGATATAGGGTACTTCGCACTGGTGCACCACTTGCGACAGCATCAACCCAAAAGATATAGGAGCGCATCCCAGCCACACCTTTAATTGCATTAGCCCGAGCGGTTTCATCCAGCAGCATAATTGTTTCGGCTAAAAGAGAAAGAACATTTTCAGATCGATAACCGGTCTTAGCTTTGGCCCGTTCCATCATAACTTCTTTGGGTGGTAAATCCAGTTTTTCTGCATGCTGCACTCTATCACGCAAAGCCTCATTTAAAGGGCGGTAGCCATTGTAGCCGCGGTTTGTTGTAATAACAGCAATAAAATCCGGATGCCTATGTGCGATACGGGTAGGTAAGTTTAGACTACCATCCGGTTCCAGTGCAGAATTCAGAGCCATTAAAACAGCGGCGTCCCGGATGACTGTCGGTTCCTGAATCTCCAAGAGCCATCCATTTTCATAAGCGCGGACAATTTCTGATGGATAATAGCAATATTCAACCGTATCTGATTTATCCTTTTCAGATAATACCGGTAAAATAGAGCCCAACACATCGGATTTATCCATATCTGCAAAACAGGTTATTTTCGTATAAGGCAGGTTAAAATCAGCAGAGAGGGCTTTGGCAAGCTGGGTTTTCCCCGATCCTGCATCGCCCTCCAGTAAAACTGTACTGATTTTCATTTCACCGCGGTTCCAATTCCTTACTACTTCTTGATATATACGTTTTTCTGCTTCACTTTCAATATGCGAAGGTGGTTTTTGCCAGACAAGGGATTGCTCCTCTTCTGTCAGCTGTCTGGCAGGTGACAAAACACAAGTCTGTTTCATATTAATATAACTCCAATTCTTCTAAAATGCGGCTAAGGACCCGCTTACGTTCTCCAATCAATTCCCCTAAATCATTCAGACTTTGGGCAAATGCTTTAATGTCCTCATTGATGTTTTGATTATCTACACAAACTTCTACAGGTAATACCCCACCTTGTACCCCAACTCGTTCCACTGTGGGTTTTTCCGGGTCATATAAAAGCGGAAGCCGGTAAGCCTCTTTAAAATAAAGCAATGTTCTGGATAAAAAGATCATCAAGTCAAATACTTGATGGATAGGCAGCTCCTGTGCCAAAAACAATTCGCCATCTTTACCGGTTTTCCAGATCTGTGCGGCAATCTGCATTTTTTTATTTTCATCCAGCATAGGTTCACCTAATGTTAAGCTTTTGATGTCAGATTGATAAGCATTTCTGCCGTCTATGAGGTCATAATCGTTCGACACCATAACAATTTTTTCATTCATCGCCATATCCTCCTTGCATTTGGATTAGCAGCGAGACACTGCTCTCTTAAACTTTCTAATTTCGCTGTATGATCTTCGCTTGGGTCATCATACTTTAGCACTTTGATAACTGATAGTTCAAAGCCTTCCGGGCCATATTTGTTCCAAAGTTCCTGTAATTTTTTATTAGGGTGCCAGTTGGCTGACAATTTCATATTAGTGCCGTTAAAATCCGCCTTTGTATCTTTGGAAATACCTAAGAATATTTCGCCGGTTTCTTTACAGCAGTAAGAAATTACACCCATTTCCGGATGCCTGTTTTTATAGGATTCCAAAAGTTCTTTTTTTCTTTTTATATCCATTGTTTTCACCTCGACTTTAGTATACACTTATATGCTCTAAAAAATAATCCACGCTCCGTAGACAAAACAGAGCGCGGGTTATTCAAAAGTCCAATTTGATCTTTTTTGGAAAAGCAGTGCAATTGAAGTAATAAGGCAAATCCCAATGCCTGAAATAAAAAACCACTTACTAATACCGATAACTTCGGCCACCGGGCTTGCTATGGCAAGTCCAATCGGCATTGTAACAGATGAAGTTGCTGATAGCAAGGAAAATGCTCTGCCCATTTTTTCGCGCGAAATGGTTTCGTGCATATAAGCCGTTAATGGTATGGTATGGATATTACCACCTCCGCCAATAAAAGCACAGGCAAAAATGAAAAGCCAGCACGCTATAAGCGATGATGGCAGTAAGCCACAGAACAGAACAGCAATTCCCATAATCCCAAGACCAACATAAGCCGTTTTCAGTTTGTTCTTTACTCTCAATCTGCTGCTAAGTAGTATGGCACTTGCCATCATACCCAGCGCACAGCTCAAAGACCCTGCACTGGCATACCATGCACCCGCGTGAAAATGGCTGCTGATCATTAGCGGGAAAAAAGTTGTCAAAGGCATATAGAAAATCAAACACAAAGTTTCGGCTATAATGATAACAAGCAGTTTTCTATCTGCGGCGTACACCGATAATCCTTCCTTAAAATCGTCTTTAAAGCTTTGCTTTACTTTGTTTTTTGCTATCAGCTTCGGAACTTTTACTACACCTAATAAACAACAAGCCACAATAGCTCCCATAAGATCAGTAAGCAATATGGCATTTATGGGGAAGGCTGCATACATGGCTGCACCTAAAATAGGCCCAAGTATATAGGAACCAGACTGCATCATCTGATTCCAGCTGTTTGCCTGTACAAGCTGCTCCGCAGGAACCATTTGTGGAATAATTGAGCGAATAGACGGGGAATGAAAAGTATTCCCAATCGCTCGCATTAAAAGTACAAGCAACGAAATCCAAATTGGCATCTCATAAAGCCACAATAAAAGCGCAAATACAGCGGCAGACAGTCCTACAAACAGGTCAGCACAAATACAAATGACCTTTCGATTATACCGGTCAGCTATAACCCCGGCAGCTGGGCTGAATAAAACTACAGGAACATAAGCTACCATACCAGATAACCCCAAGAGCAATGCGGAATTTGTTTCGCTGGTAATCCACCAAATTAATGCAAACTGAACAGCGGAACTCCCAATTAGTGAAATAGACTGCCCAATAACAATCAGCAAAAATGGTAATTTCCACTTTTGTTCTGTTGTCATGGCAATTTTTGAATTATCCATAATCATTTACCTCCTTACTTATTGTAAAAGGATATGATATATAGAACAATCCACGCTCCGTAGACCATTTCAATGATACAGGGTTACGGAGGAAACTAAGCCATTTGCGGAATATCTGCTGCCCACCGAAAAAGATGGGCATAAGGTGTACTGCCGCCATATCATCAGCGTGTTCAAGCTGGTGCAGGATTTGCTGGCCCCAGCGAGGTAAAGGGCAAGAGCCAGTTCCAGCTCCTCATGGAAAAGCTACCGCCCGACCACAAGGCCCGCTCATATCCGATATTACCAGTATCTTAGGGATAATTAACAAGCTGGTTGATAAGGGAAGTACAGTAATTGTCGTTGAGCATAATCTGGATGTTATGCGAAACGCCGACTGGATAATTGACCTTAGTGCTGATGGTGGTATCCGTGGTGGAGAAATCTTGTTTGAAGGAAAGCCAGCAGACTTGCCACAGTGCGAAGCCTCCATTACCGCAGCATATATCACGGGAAAATCTGTCGCTAGTTAGCGAACAAATAGAGGTTACAAAATAGAGGTTAATGGCCCTTGACTTTGACACAGTGTCAAGGTATACACTGTTAATTGTAACAAAATAGCAAGAAATAGGAGGTGTGGCAATGTTCCGAATCGGTATATTTTCAAAACTTGTCCGTGTATCGGCGCGTATGCTCAGGCATTACGAAAAGTGCGGCCTGCTATATCCCGCTGAAATAGACCATGTTACAGGCTATCGGTTTTTTAGCATGAAACAAATTTCCTTGTTGAATAAAATCGTTGATTTGCGTGATATGGGATTTTCTATTGAAGAAATTGGGGATATTCTGCCGAATTACGATAATGCTAGATATTTAGAAAAAGCCCTGAAAAAAAAGGCAAAGGAAATTCAAGCTACTATTGCGGCAGAACAAGCGCGACTCGAAAAACTTATGGATATGCGGTTTCAGCTACGAGGAGATAAGCCCATGGTATATGACGTTGAATTAAAGGCGTTACCAGAAATTAAGGTTATTTCGCTAAAAGAGGTTATTGCTGACTATAGCGACGAAGAACACGTTTGGGAGAAAATGTTCCAATTCATCATTGAAAATAATATCCCGATTTGTAAAGGAGAAGGCGCATATTCCGACTACTTAGATGACGAATACAAGGAAAGCGATGTAGAAATCGAAATATCCCTGCCTGTGAATGAATTGGGAAACAACAACAGCGACGGATTTGTGTTCCAAACCCTTAAAGCCATCCCCCATGCAGCTACGATAAAATTTTCTGGCTCCTATGAAAATTATAGCTCCGCAATGGAACGCTTGGGAATATGGATTGAGGAAAACGGTTATGAAGTGGTTGGCAATGTGCGTGGAATTGCTCTCCATGACCTTCTAATTACCACAAATCCCAACGACTTTCTGACCGAGTTGCAAATACCCGTTGGAAGAACCGGTGAATAATCACCACCATAACCCTGAAAATATTTTACATAATATTTTACGTTTTGCCCTTGACTTTGACACAGTGTCAAGGAATAAACTGATTTTGCAATCATCGAAACAAACGAGTAGTTACTAAAAGGAGGACAATTACATGAAAATCAAAGCTATCGCGCTATCGTTTACTGTCAAAGAGGTTTCGTTATCCAGCCACTTTCTACAGGAGCACTTCGGGTTTTTAGAACGCTGGAGCACCGTGGGCTTCGCATATCTATTTAATGAAAGCATTGATTTTCCAATTATTTTTATGCAGAAAGGTACCGAGGTTCTACCCCAAGCCATCCGTCACCAAGAAGCGTCTGGAATGATTACGGCCTTTACGGTAGACGACATAGAAGCGGAATTGGAGCGGCTTTCCAATGAGGATGTAAACATTTCAGCGCCATTGCAGGATGACCCTTGGGGTGAGAGGCTTTTTCAAGTAACCGACCCTAATGGCATTGTGTATCAGCTTGTTCAATGGGTAGAACCCTCCGACGAGCAATACGAGGGAAATAACCCCGGACAGTGGTAAATGGTACGAACTAAAGGCAGCATCTAGCGTAAATAGCCGCCGAAAAAGCAAAAATATTTTTCGTGTAGCCCTTGGCTTTGTCATAATGCCAAGGGCTACACTGAATATACAAATAAAAATTTTATGTTACAAAAAGAGGTGAGAATAGAATGCGGCATGCATTAGGAAAAAGGATCAACCAATTGAGAAAGAGCAAGGGCTTGACCCCTGAGCAGCTATCGGAGCTGTGCGGGGGTGAATGCGGTGCATATCCGCAGGATCGAAAGCGGCGGCAGTCTGCCCAGCTTTTCTCTTTTTCTAAAGTGTATGTAAAAATGTCAATTTTCATTTATAATAGCCGGTCCGCCATTTTCTTTAAGCCATGCTAATAAAAATGGTCTGTCATTATTGGCTGAAACCTCAAACCATTGCGAGCAAAGGCGATATTGCACCCCTTTTATAATGAGCGGCTTGGCATAATATCTTACTGAATCGCATTCTTCATTAGCCAAAACAAGAAGCGGAAAGTCTATGCCGAACACATTCTTCGAATATTCTTTTGTAAGCATTAAGCTGATTTCCTCATCATCGACTTTTCCGCTTTCCAGTGCTTCACGAAGCAGAGTCTGTGCTATTTTCCCTATCTTCAATTCGGAGAGCGTGTCGGTAGAAAGTGCTTTGCTGTTCGCCATAATTGTTGATCGCTGTCTTGTTGACCGTGGTTCATCCCCGAACATTTTTACAAGTTGATATCCTCGCATAAATAACTCGGATGTATCAGATACACCGTCGCTGGCAATCAATATCGGCTTTAAGACTATATCGTTAAAATCATCATTGGCAATGATGCGTGCTGTGAAATGATAGCCATTTTCAAGAAACAATGCATTCAAATCTGAAATACACGGCTCCAAATCACATAGGATGGCATTGTGAACTTTAGGCGCAGCAAAGATTATTTCGCTCTTTATCATGCTGAAATAACCAATCAGGCACAAGGCGGTGCGAATCATTTTTTTCGTAACCCGTGTAACCGTTTCTCGGTGGTCTCCATAATTTAGGCCGCTTTCATGAAAGGCAACGTCAACGGCATATATTTCCGCACCGTTTTCGGATAGACAAATACCGATAGCGTCTATCTCGGCTTGCATTAATAGCTGCGAAAGCGAGTTGTTTTTATAAACGCCATAGCCATATTTATTTCGGAAATGCTCATCCGTAGCTTTCATGAAACGCTGTAATTCCTCCTCATTTTGAAGTTGCCAGGAGGAGGAAGGCTTCCAGTTTGTTTGCACCACATGGCATTCTTTCACATGGCGAAGCCACGAATAAAAAAGCGATTCTCCCATTTCAATTTTCATACCATTGTTTCCTCACTTTTGATTCCAATTCAATAAACCTTTTGATTTTGCAAATCTATATTTTAGTTGTTTTGAAGTTGCGCTGTCCACCGTTCGCAGGGTTTGAGCAATGGAATGTCAAGATAACTCAGCGCCTTATCCTTTATATCCTCCGGGATTCCATAGGCGGCTTCGGCTATGCTGCCGGTTATCGCGGCGAGGGTGTCGCTGTCGCCTCCGAGGGAGATTGCGTTGCGGATAGCATCCTCAAAGCCTGCACTTTCAAGAAAAGCGATAATTGCCTGCGGTACGGTGTCCTGGCAGTTTTCGTTGAAGCGGTAGGTGGGGCGGATTTCATCGAGCGTTTTGCTTAAGTCATATGCGTATTCCCGCTCTATATGTTTTTTGATTTTTACTTTCCACTCGTTAAGTGTTAGTGCTTTGCTGACACTATTGCCCATATCGTCCCCATAACCGCCAACATAAAAACGGCACATAAATATCGCGTCCGTCACAGCCAGTGCGCCCTTTATCCCTTCGGGATGGTTGTGCGTCACTTCGGCAGACATTTTTGCTCTTTCTCTGCCGTTTGACGGCCACATTCCTGTACGGGCACAGAATCCGCAATCCATTAGCCACGCACAAGGCGATACCCTCATCGCCGAGCCATTGCCCCAACTGTTGTACGGTTCACGCTCATCAGAAATAATCCAACTACCGAACCGCCCGCCATATCCGGCATTAGGGTACAGGCGTCCCCATTTCTTGTATGCGTCAATAAAGTCGTCGGTTTTGCCGCCGTTCATCAGAGCGTCCGCTGTGGCGATGGTCATCACAGTGTCGTCCGTGAAAAAGCAGTCGTCACGGAACAGCGGGAAGTCCTTTGTTTTGATGTTATTCCACTCGTAGACCGAACCTACGATGTCACCGATAATCGCTCCAAGCATTATTTCCGGCCTCCCCTCCGCTTCACATCCTTACGGATCTCCTCAAAGCAGGCCTCGTCAACTGTCCCCGTCTCGCGGAAAGTTGCCACGGCACTTGCCATCACCTTGAAGTTCAACTCCGTTCCCTCGCTGTCGGCGAAATAATTAATCGCCCTGTCAGGCGCAATCCCAAATCGCCCTGCGGTCTGCACCGCGTCAATGTTTGCGCCAAGGAAGATGAACTCCCAGCCATATTTCGTCTTTTGCCGTTCAATCTGCACCTTGACTTTTTCGGCAGAATATTCGCGGCTGCTGTTTTCCTCGCCGTCTGTGATAATCACGAACATCACCTTTTCGGCACGGTAGTCGTCCGCAGTGTGTTTTTGGGCGTTGCCAATTTTGTGAATCGTCCTGCCGATTGCGTCAAGAAGCGCAGTCGAACCGCCGACTTGGTACTCCTTTTCCGTTATAGGGCTAATTGCCTTGATGTCGATGCGGTCGTGGAGCAGTTCATAATTGTTATCGAATAGCACCGTTGTGATGTGGCATTCACCCTCGACCGCCTTCTGCTTTTCGAGCATCGAATTGTAACCACCGATGGTGTCGCTTTCCAAGCCGCCCATCGAGCCGCTCTTGTCGAGTATAAAAACCAGTTCTGTTAATCCCTTTTTCATTTTCGTAGCCTCCTAAGATTTTAATGTAATCTTAGAATACTACTTGACGGCGGATGGGAGGTCGCTTGGTAAGCGACAAATAGTTCATTCCGTTGTTTGTTGACTGCTACCTGCGGCATCGTGCAAGTAGTAGTATTTGTCGCCTTTTATTATGATTTCCACATCAGCATCGTAGACTTCCTTTGGTTTGGCAGAACTTTCGGGGATGGCTTGCACTTGGGTGCTTATTTTGTTTACGAAGCTCTGGCTAAGTTCATTATATTTATATTTGTCATCAAACAAGCCAGGTATCGCCGAAACAACTGCTTCAATACCCGCCTTCGTTATACGCTCTTTGCTTAAGTCGATATGCAGTGCCGTAACTTGCTTATCGTGCCATTGCCCAAGAAGGGTTCGAGTTTGTCGAGCTTGTCCCAAATACTTGCTGTATGCAACGTAACTGCGCTCAGTCGATATTGACCCTTTGCCTAACAAATACGTCAATTTGCTGATTTCCGCAAGAACAGCAACTAATACGTTCTGATACTCGACCAAAACTTTAAAATCCTCAACTTTGGATTGATAATTTTCATAATTAGGATTAGGGCATTTCTGGGTAATGTCAGATATCGTAATGTTTACTTGCCCCAACAGCTCGGTAGCTGTAGCTTTCAGATTCTCTAAGGTTGAAAGTTTGAGCGTTCGCTGACCATCATTCCCCATTATTTCAGAACTGAATTGCGAAATTTCTCCAACAAGGGTAATCACGGACAGTATTCGGCTTTTAAACTCTCTATCTTGGAAATCGCCGATTTTATCTATGCTTTTCGTCATGGTTTCCAATTTAGAGCTTATTTCAGACATATAATACTGGCCGACAACCAAGGAGCCGACATTCATTACATTTGCCACACCGTTTGCGACAGTAGTTGCTTTTGTGACTTTGGTCATATCAACTTTAGTTAAATTCGCTTGTGCCGCTACGCCCCTACCGCCGTGAACATAACCTCTTGCGGCGTCTACTACATCTTTCGATTTCGTGAGTCGTGAAAATGGAATATCCATTTTTATTAACTCTGTACCTTTTAGGGAGTTGAGAGCATTATTTGCCATCATCCTTGTTCCGGTCTGTGATGTAAAAGGTATTAGTTCTGAAATTCGAGCAACAACTGTACTGTCTGTAATTTCAAACAAACTTTTTTCGTCAATTTGAGTTGATACAGGTAAAAGTTCAATCGGGATGGTTATTTCACCGTCCTGAACACCTCCTGCTGTTACAAGCGCCTCCGAGTTAACTGAATCGGTGTGTTCTGTGCTTATGGCATTGTTGCCGTTGGAATTGGATTTTTTACGCAGGAAAACTACCCCTCCAACAATTAGAGCGAGTGCTATTATAGGTAATGCAGTAATCAGAAAACAATCCATAATCATCAACCTCCCAGCAGCGGCTGGTCGTATTCGAACAGCACTTCATTTATCTCGAAAACATCATGCCTGCCGTTTGTGATAAAATATTCCACAATCACGTCAAACTTAACGGCGTGGGAAAGCGCATATCCCGCCCGCTTCAAGAGGTCATCGGTTTCGTCGAGAGATAACTCCAGTGCCACAGCAAGGGCAATCACTGTGCCCTTGCTCGGCATATAGCCTTTGTTGCTCCGAATTTTAGAGAACAGCTTGCGGTCAAGGTTGGCCCGTTTATAGACTTCCACATCTGTCTTGCCCTTGGCGTCAATCAAGCGTAGGAGTGTCTTGGAGAACGGCTCATCAAGGTTGCCGACCAAATCATCAAGCGGTGTGGGTGCGCCAACGGACGGAGCAAGCATCTCTTCAAAAAAAGGCTCATTGTACTTACTGACGCCTTCATCGGCTTCCTCTAAGTATTCCCGCTCCACATCAAGTAGTTGCCGCCGTTGGATTTGGTGCGTATCGACGTGGTGTTCGTCAATGTAGCTGTCCACCGCACCGAGCAGTTCACGGCTTATGGTGAATGCCGATTTATCAAATACCACAAGAGCCACATCAATGTCATGGCCAGATAGAAAGTCCTGAATAGCCGAGGTAGCTACTTTTAGTGCTTTATCCTTTGGATAGCCATATATGCCGCTTGAAATTAACGGAAATGCTATGCTTTCACAATTATTTTCAACGGCGCGTTTCAGTGAATTTGTGTATGCGGCACGAAGATCTTTCTCATTCTTTGCCTCATTCCAATGTCGATAAACCGGACCCGCCGCATGAATGACAAACTTCGCCGAAAGATCAAACCCCGGCGTGATAACGGCATCACCAGTCTTTATCGGTGCGAGTTTATCGCAGGCAGATTGGAGCTGCGTTGTTCCCGCTGCTTTAAATATCGCTCCGCAGACCCCGCCGCCCATTTGCAATTCGGTGTTAGCTGCGTTGACGATGGCGTCAACTTTCAGCTTTGTTATATCTTGACGGACAATAGTAAACGGCATTAACACACCTCCTCTCTTGTTATGAACCATTATTTATCTACTTTTTTAACGTCGCTGAATTATACAATGCCTTTACTTTTGAAGATGGGCAATACTATTGGAAAGATATTCATCTACAGCAATCGAACCAGAGAGTTCTTTAATCAACTGATTGCCGAGAGAGAAATCTGATACCATAGCACATAATTTAATTAATTCTACGACACAGTTAGAATTTTTACTTGCCAAAGAATACGCCTTTTTCATTTCATGATAAGCCAATGTAATAAGTCCGCTATCCCTCAGAGCATCAGCTCTATTAAAAAGCGTATCATAATTCAAATTCATTTTGCATAGTGCATTTGCCGCCCATACTCCCCGGAACCCAACCTCATTGACAGCTATTGCATACAACTCCTTATATGCAAGCTGCAGATATGGTGCGGCTATCTCTGTTGCGAAAGGAGCCATTCCCAACTCATAAAACCCCTCGCAATATGAGTTTACATATTTTAAATCTTCTTGTATTACATCTGATCTAATATCATATATGATAAACTTGTCAGCCTCTAAAGAAACAGGAAACGCTTTTTTCCCAATAGCATAGGTACATGTTGTGTTAAAAAGAATTTTTACATTATCCCTCAAAGTCCAAATTCTATAAGAAAAGTCAAGCCCTCCGAAATCGCCATGAAGTATCTGCTTCTGAAACTTAAAAAACTCTGCATTTTCCGCCCAAGCAACAATATGGTATTTTTCTCCGTTGTCTACCAGAAAGATTGTCAAGTTGCTTTTTGAAACATTTGAAATTTCTGCTTCTGTGTCAATATAAATGTTCCCATCATAAAAAGTAAAGGCGTTTTGAAAATCTTCCAGATAAGGAATGATAACAAAAACCACCTCGTTTTTACCTTTTGAATAATCAGCTGTTATTTTGTCATATTTCAAGTTAAGTGAGTAATCGCTAAGGTATTCATCCAGCTCTTTTGAATATGTCTTGTAATTAGGAAATCTATTTGCCCTCAGCATAAATTTGCGGTCATGGTCTGCAAAATCCTGGTGCAAGCTTTCATGATAAACGACGGATGCCAAAGCTTCATAAGAAATGTCATTACTATTTAATGCCCGGCTAATAGTAATCTGATTATTATATAAATCGTATTTGCCATTGATGGCTGTCCAGTGTTCATCAGACCATAAGATATTAGGGCGCGGTAAAGTCGTTGATGCATAGTACTTTGTGCGTACTTCATCGAGTATTTTATCTAAGTCGTACATCGTATTTGCTCCTGTTAATCATTTTTCTATTACCCAGAACTTTCTTTCGCTTCCAAATGCGCCTTTATAACGTGGCTCAAAGCCCAATGTTTCGCAGTATCTTGCATATTCCTTATTTAAGATAGAATTGACCGAAGGTTTGGCACCCAAAATTCTTGATATAGCCGGATTAGTCTCTTTCCCGTCTTTTTCCACGTTGTTCAAATGAGCGTCCATTGAATTGTCAGCGTAACCAATGAATCTACTGGGATAAAATCTATAAACGCTGGAATCTTCCATCGCAACAAAGCAAGTTCCGTTTTTGATTAAGTTAAGGGCAAAATCATATTCCGGATCAACTTGAGCATTGAGGTATCCATCTAAAGTTTGGATGTTCGTGATTAATTCATTTAAATTAGAAACGGTTTTCATAATTAATTAGTGCTCCTTTTCTTTGTTTTGCAACAATTTTTCAATACTTCTCTTTTCCAAAAAAGTGAACTTAAAACCGATTTTTGTTATGTAATTTCAAATTTTAACTTTTTGTTCAAAGAAGGCGAATTTTCATTCTTTTCACGATATGCCCAAAGGATTTTATCAATTTTCCTTGGCGTCCATGTGCCAGTCTGGAATATTCGATTCAATTCGTCTGCCTTTGCGCGCAATATCTGTTCAAGCATTACGCCATCTGCAAGCGTCAACGCCTCTGGGCGCATCCGAACAAGATTTTCAAGTTCATTTAACTCATCAATACGCAGCAAGGACTTCACTACAAATTGGTCAACCGTTCCAAAATAATCAGGGAATAAAACTGAAAGCAATCCTGACGCTCCGGCGATACCCAAACCTCGAATCCTGCTTGCGATCTCAAGTCCAGTACGAATTTGTGTTTTATCAAAAGAAAACAATTCGTTCTGAATCTCAGCCAGTGTTGTGATGTCAGTCAAATGCCTTTTTAGCTGTGCGCGAGTGGTGGCAAGCCGATTTTTGGCAGTATATTTCCAGACAAAGTAAGTATCGTGGAGAAAGCGATAAAATGTCTCAACATTCATTTGTTTTATATCATCTGGATTTAATACCTCAAGCGACTTTTCCAGACTTCTATTGGCGTGAGAAACCTGATTCCAATAACAATTTTCGGCAATCAGCCAGTCGTCTTGGCAGGTAGAATGCCATAGCTCTTCAATTTTCAAATCCACCGTCTATCCCCCAAGTTCTTTTCTCACAAACTATCCTTGCAGTTCCTTTTTTAATCTATCAATTATTAAAGCTTCACGGGCTTCTAAAAATTCCGGGAAGTTTGTAAACGCAAGATCAACACCGTCGGGTATCAGATGTTTCTGCCGATAGGCAGTCTTTGCCTCTTCTGTAGGCAGGTTATCCTCAAACCACTTCTTAAAATCTTTATTGGTTTTTGATGTGTTGTCCAGCCCCTCAAGTAATTGAAGGTTTCCTATGTAATTGAAGTTCTCCAAGAAATCTGAAATTCTATCCGAAGGAACTCCCATCTTACGAAGCTTGCGCTCTGTGAACTCTGCTTTTGGGAAAATGTGATCCATATGAAACAAATTGTGCAAGTCTGCCCAAGGGTAGAGAACCGACATCACTGTCAGCGTATCACCTTGTCCATATTTGAGATACAGCAGATTTTCAATGTCAGCATCCGTGAATTCATGTGTTCTGTTTGTTCCCTTAAACCGCTCAATAATTTGTTTAAGTGGAAAGATCGAACCATCACTTTTAGCGATTATCTCCCGAATAGGGCGCAGGACACCATCAGGCTGGGAACTGAACACACGCTTCAGCATGGCGCTTACAAGCCATTTTTTAATTGTCCTTACGTTTTCAGCATTTTTGGGTGATGCCGCAAAATTTGAAGGCAAGCCTATGTGTTTAATATAATAGGCGATAGGTATGAACAGGTTATTTGATGTCAGGTTATCTCTGTTAAAACCCAGTCTGGCAGCAAGGGTCACCGCTTCTCGCAGGGCAGCCATAATATTTGACCATTCCGACTGTATCTTCATCATATTAGTGTGATTGAAGTTATCAATTTTGAAGGCTATGTCAGGGAAATCACACAGGACTAAACAGGCTTTGAGTATAAAATCTTTATTGACATTGAATCCTCTGCCGATTGCGTTTATTTCGTCAACGGCACTATGAATTTCCTCACGGGCATCCAGATCATCCCATTGTGCAGAAGCAATGGAAAGGAGAAGGTCGGAGTAACTGAGTGGTGTTCCTCCGCTGTTTACACGAATAAATATGTTGAGGACTTTGTCCAGTTTATCGCTCTTTTCAAGATAATAGCTGATCGTTCCATCGGCGTGAATCGCTTGCCACAGTTTACTAAGTGTTTCGGTGGCAAATTCTGCTTTCTCCTCATCATATGAGCCTTGTCCGATTTTAACAAGATAGCTGTTGACTTTTTGGAGGTACTTCATCGCATCAGACAGTTTATCAAAACCCAGTATATCCCCAACGAAAAACCAGTAGTGGCTATCGTCATTTTTGCACTCATCAGAAGTAAGAAATGCAAAATCATAAAACCAGTCATCATCATCCGATTTTTTCAGTAAGTTCAGATAAAGCTTTCTTATAGGGTAGGCTTTCGGATTGTCATACCGCATATACGGTTTTTTATAGGCGTATGTCCCCATTAATCCTAAATACAGCGATGTCAAGCGTTGCTGGCCATCAAGAATAGCAGTGACGGTCTCGTTACCGATAATACTTGCTTTCGGATTGTGCCGACCATCCTTTTCCTGTTCGTGATAATTCCGAAGAAATTCATAAAAAACAAACTCCTTCACGTTAGCAGGGCTAACCTCCCAAAACAGAAAGGAACCAATAGGATAGCCAAGCATCAGGCTGTCAAACAGCTGGGTTATTTGGTCTACATCCCAGACAAATTCACGTTGAATAGACGGCAGCAAATATTTTTTGCTATGTATATTGGAAATTGTTTCCTTGATTGTTAGTGCAGTTTGAAAAGCCATAAAGTACCTCCAAATCTTTTTATTCGTATTGTTATTATCTGTCAATCGGCGTCTTGGCCAATGAAATTACTGTGTCGCGCAACTCGGTAAAAGAACACTTTTTGACACCAAGGGCCAATAACGTATTTAATCCTATTGATTTTTGATTGCTAACGGCAGCGTTCAGAGCTTCTGTAGCAATGGGATAAAAATCCCACTGTGCTAAGTCAAGCGGGTTTACCAACTTCTGTTCTTTGCAGTTTTGAACGCAAAACACATAAACGTCCGCTTGGCGCATAGCAATTTCCGCATAAGTATTCGTAACCGAATCCCAAGCCAGAGTTTCACGGATGCCAAAACGAATATTGGATATCCTCTTTTGCGCCCAACTCTGCAAATAGGCTGAGGTTTTCACTTCGATTTTTATTCCTTCGAGTGTCAACACGTCAAAAGCTCTCCAGCCTTCGCTAACACCATTGGCACAGTGCATTGCCAGAGAAACAATGTACTCGGCGAGTTTGCCACGCTCCGTATTTCCCATCAGATCGGAGTATGCCCATCTCCAAAAGTCTACAAGATGAGCGGAGCAGCAGCCGTTAAGGAAACACTCGTCACCATGCTTTTTTTCCACGGTCAGCGCCGGATATGGATATTCACAATTAGCCACGATGTTTCCTCCTTCTTGAAGACTATTCCTCTGTTTGTGCATCCTCATTAAAGATTCTATCGAGTTCGGCATTAGATATCACACCGCGAACCCTATTTCTGACGCTCAGTTTTCCCATATCCAAGCGATAGAAGTGATCTCGCTTGTCCGCGCCTTTTACCTTGCGGATCAATTGAATACGTCCGAAATGCTCTCCGTGCTTCTCTGCAAATTTGGCCAATCCAACGGCTTTCGGATAATTATCCTTACGGCTTGAGTCATGCGGTTCAAGTACATCAAAAACATATCCATGCGCATCAGCTCGGACAACAATCAGGTCAGGGAACATCGAAGTTACCACTCCGTCCACTTCGTATGGAATTTCCAATGACCACCTTTTACGGTCAAGGTTGCGGAGCCACGCTACAGCACCCTTTTCATCCTTCATTTCTTCCCTGATAACACCAAGCTCCCAGTCATTCAGGCTTACCTTGAATTCACCACCATCAGAAGGGATGTAGAGGTGTTTTTCCAGAATTACAGCATCTTCGCCAATCAAAAAATCAATGGTTGGGGGCAGTTCCCAGTCAAGCGCAATTGGGGTCGTTGATGATAGAGCCAGCTTTTTATAAGCATCTCTACGATCCTCTTTCAATTTTCGGAATGCTGTTTTATTCATGTCATATAATTCGTTGAACAGCTTGTCTGCAAACGATTCAAGCCGCTCCATGGCTGCATTATCGTTTGTCAACACAATGATTTCTGTTTTTACATCCTTAAAATCACGGACAGCGTGACGAACCCAATATTCCTTGTGCAGACCCTCACCGAGCACTTTTCCTGCCCGTTCAAAGAGGTTGTTGATATCAAATTCTGAGAGCTCCACAATTTCTGATATGTTGTCTGTTGTCCCTTCTGCGCTGCTGCCGTAATCTATGGTAAGCGTTCGCAGCGCCAAGCCTGTAACAGCTTTAGATATCTCCTCAAATTTGCCGCTTTTCTTCAATGCGGCTATTTCCGACTCAAACTCATCAAGTACCTTTTTCAGTGTGCTTTTTCGCGCTTCAGGCGCAATCATGTCTTGCGTTAGCGCACGGGCAAGCGCAATCAGTCTGCGGAGTGCGGGTTGTTTCCGTGCGGAATCTATGCGATAGGTAATTAAATTCATATCGCTAAATACATCGGCAAATGCAGGATCACGTTTCAGGGTGATAAGCTCCTTATGCGATCCGGTTTCAGCAGGAACAATTGCCTCGCTGTCGCGTAATGCCTGCTCCACCATTTTGACTGTATTTTCATCAAAAAATGGAAGGAATAGACCTACATTGTTCAGTTCGGCATCAGACTCCACACGACGGGCAAGCGGGGTACGTATCATACGTCCGAGCAATTGGGCGATATAAGTATAATCGTTTGCGTGCCGGAACGACATCATTGTTTCGGCACGGGGGCAGTCCCAGCCAGTGGAAAGATTCATTTTAAAGAACACAACGAGAGCCTTTTCATCTTCTTCAATGCGGGAAGCATCCACCCTGCGTATATCCAGCCCATGCCTTTTAATGGTTTCATGTTTATCAAACGTATGAACAACTTCTCCGGCTTGAAGTCTGCGCCCGATAGCGTCCTCAAGTATAGAGATACAGGAATCCAAATCTGTTTGAGTGATTTCACGTTCATTTCCGTCCTCAACCTGAATGACAAGAACAGGGCGGACGGGTTTCTTAATTTCCTCGCGTTCACAATAAGACTGCCACCGTTCACATTTCTTCTTCCAATTGGCAACAGCTTCCTTAAACATCGTCATATCGGCACCGATTGCAATGTCTGGGAAGTGAATAATAACTCTGTCTTTCAAAAGACCGGATTCTCGCACATCTTCCGGGGGAACGACAACTTTTTGTATAGTAGATGTTGTATCGGCCACAAGCTTTTGAAACCGTTGAGGTGTAGCGGTCACTCCGATAATAAGCGGCATAACAGGGAGAGTATCTTCTTTACTGCCCTTAACAAATTTCTGCATGATAGATTGCGCTTTGTTTTCGGCCTGTGAGGAAGTAAATGTTCCTCTGTGCGCTTCATCGATTACGACATAAAAGGACTTGGGCTGACGCTCCGCAGTATTTGCAATTGTTTCCCAAATCGTATATTCGCGCAAATTGGATTTCTGCGTGAGCAGCTTGTCCGAACCGAGCTTTTGTGTATTCAGAAAATAGATGCCGCCGGGGGCAAAATACTCTGCATCAAAAGTCGAGTCAATTACCCGAATGTCCCTTGTGCGAAATTTTTCCGATTTGCTTTCAATTTTCAAACGTGTCTGCTCATTGAGTTCCGGCATATCCGAAAGCCAAACGAAAACAGAATCCGGCTCCGCTACTCCATAGGCATGGCCGAAGATAATATCTTCAAATAAAGCGGTCATAATAATTGTCTTACCGGCACCCGTGGGAGCAGTAAACGAAATGACCTGAGGATCTTTTTCACTCCAATAGGCATGTGCTTTTTTTATCTTCTCGTGCAAGTCGGCAAGTGCCGATTCTTGAAACGGAAATAACGTTGCTCTCATAGATTATTCCTCCTGCTCCCGATTACGAAATTATCAATATAGTCGCGGTATAGCTGATAAGTTTGCTCGATCCCAATACCATCCGACATCTCTCTGAACGCTTCCTCAGAGTTTGTAACAAAATATACCGTACCAATATTTTTCGTTTCCAGCAAAGTCTCGGCAAATTTACCGTAGCAGTCTTCATCAAGGAGAACTGCAAAAGAGTTCTGCGGCAAAATCAACATATTCGGCAGTTCCGCACTGTCCAGCTCGGGGCGCTTGCCAATCGCTCCAGCTTTCAGCCATAGCAAGGGGAGAATCTCGGCGAATTGCTGACCGAGCGACACGCTGTTTTTGTCAAGAAAGCCAAGCTTGAAGTATTCTACATTAGCGGCGAAACCTTCGCTCATCGGGCGCTTCAGAGGTTCGGTTACCGTGACCGTACCGAGAAGGTCCACGACCTTTTGTCTGATGTTATTATATGTTCGGCTGTCTTTTGCCCCGATATAGAAATCGGTTATATGCTCCTGATCTTCAAGGACATTGAGCCATTCATCAGCAGCATCAGGGTCAAACAACACGGACGCTGTATGCTTTTCTGATACAATGAAACGGCTGTCTGCTTTCACGAGAGACTGCGGCAGCTTATCCTTACCGATGAGAGCAACAATCTGCTTTTTCGCAGCAGGGGTAAGTGATGCAGGATTTTCAACAAAGCCAAGCTGATAGAACGAGCGATTGACTTCTTTTGTCGTTGTTTGGTTTGTAAAATATTCGCCTGAAAGCACCGTACCATCAGCCCGTTTGCCAAGGATGCTGTACTCCGTGCGCGGCCAAGTCACCGAACGGCAAATGCCGTGCTTTTCCCATTCGGGGTCACCCGGCTGGTATCCCCGTTCAGTCAATATTTGGGCTTCGGCTTCGGAGACTTCGTTGTTTGTTACAAGGATGCATCGCCGTTTTCCATTGTCCTCAGCGTTCAGCAAATTAACAGCATGAAGAGTCGTTCCACTACCGGCGAAGAAATCGATGATAAGAGCATTAGACTTATCAGAAACGAAAAAACTAATAGCGTCTTTGACAGCATATGGGGACTTTGGAAATGTGAAGCTAACGTTAGGCAGCAAGGCGGTCAACATTTTTGTCCCTTTTTGAGTAGCATCGTGAGAAGATATCCACCATTGCGTACCTGGGACAAATTTTGCTTTGTATGCACTTTCGTCAACAATAACAGAACCGTCATCAGCATAGCCAATCACAGGAAAATCGCCTGATTCAACTTTCATTTGCTCACCACGTGCAAGGTAGGTAATTGATGTCGATTCTCCTCTAAACTTGCCAAGTTTTACATAGTGCTTATCTATCAGATGTAAGAGCGTCCCCCGACCTAAGCGCCATCGTCCCTCTTTACCATCCGGGAAAACTGGCCACACGGCAACAGTACCTTGCGGAACTTGCACTTGCTGTCTGTCCGCGTCAAGCGGTATTGGGTTTCCTACGCTTATGATTCGCTTTCCGTCTTCACTAATGAAAACAGGGTAGAACATATTAGGCCTGTCGCTCCTTAATATGCCAGTTCCAGATCGTTGAAGTCCATTCCAGCGCAGTTTATCCTTGTATCCGCCTTTGATATTGCCACGCCATTCATCAGATAAAGGCAATGCTTGCGGCTTTGCATCACCAAGCATTACATAGTAGATATACTCATCTGTCCTCGAAAATCCACCCGTTCTCGTCACTCCGGCAGGGTTAATGACAGTTGAAATCATCTGTATTGTTGCTTCTGGGAACATCTCTTTAAGAAGCATGCCCAGATTGTTATATTCGCGCTCATCAATTGTGATGATGAGCACACTATTTTCAGGATTAAGGATGCGCTTTGCTATCAGCAATCTCTTCTTCAACATCGAAAGCCATTTGCTATGCCTGTAAGCATCATTGGAATCCACATAGTCGTTGTTATATTTCCAGTCCCTTGCCCCTGTATTATAGGGCGGGTCTATGTATATGCAATCCACTTGTCCCTCATAAAGGTACTCCAAAAGCTGAAGAGCATGGTAGTTATCCGCTTCAATAATCGTGTGCCAGAGGCTGTCATTCGGCGCATTTTCTACTTTAGCAATGGGTTCGAGCGAAGGAAAAATAGGATCGCCAAACTGTGCCACAGCAACCAGATCGCATAAAGGTATGGTTGTTATTTCTGACGATACCTTATCCTCACAGACGGCAGTTTTGCCGTCAATTTTTTTTACTATGTAAATTTGGTTTAGTTTGCCTGTCTTGCGTGCAACGGTCGAATCACACTTTATGGGTACGCCATAGAGCGGAGTACATTCAGGGACGTGTTCCTCAAATACCAGACCGAACTTTTTATTTTTACTGATGCGGGTTACTTCCTCCGTCAGCCGTTCACGCAGCATTGGATCAGTAATTTGCTGTAATAGGTCTTTAATAGCCGCCATGTGCTTTTATCTCCTTATTCTTTATCGTTTCGCTGTTCTGTTTTCGCCTTATCCTCGGCATCTGCTCTGGGTATGGGCTCCGTCTCTGGCACAGCATTTTGCCGACTCCAAGACATACCAAACAATTCATTACCCACGGACAGGCGGAGAACTGACGCCTTATCAACGATTTTGTATGTATTTGGTGTATAAGTATCTGCCTTATCAAATGCGATGAACACTTGCTTGCCGTTTTCACCGCTTTTCTGATATAAACCAAGTATCTTTTCAAAATCCGCGTCCTCTATGCGCTTAACGATGCTTGAATCATGAATCAGAACAGGGAGCGGAGTTAAAGCGAGCATACTCAGATCGTACACTACCAGACTCTTAAATGCTGTTCCTTCACTCTTATCATCGGGGGTTTCAAACTCAAAGGTCTTGTCCGGTTTTAGCGTCAATTCTGGCGCAGTTCTGTCACCGCCGGTAATAATATCATTAATTCGCTGCATTTCAGCGTTCACTTCATCCTGAGCAGCGGCGAGAGCTTCTTCCTGCCGTTTGCGGAGATTCGCCAGCAGATGTTCAATCTCCTTGCGCTTTTCCATTTGCTCCATTTCGCCTTGCAGCGCTTCATTCTCTTCAACCAGTTTTTCTATTTCCCGTGACACACGGGCGTACTGAGTAAGAATGGATTGCGAGAGCGATTTGGCGACTCCTGAACCCTCGATTTGCTTCTCATAGTTTGCAATATCGGCATCTATGTATTCAATTTGCGGCGTCAGCCGTGCAATTTCTTCCTCAATGTCAGCGCGAAGAAAACCGTTGATCTTAGCATGGAAAGCTTCAACATCAGTAAAAGCATCAATTTTAGCATCAGGGAAAAAACGGAGCAGAGCCGAAAAGTCTTTTTTTAGCACTCCGTCATTACCAGGCATATTGTTGCGGACTGCATTAAGCTGGGATATCAAACGACTCTTCCGGCGGCTCAGTTTACCTAACTCACTCTTAATTTCAGCAAGCCGCTCCGCTTGCTGTGGATCAATACCCAAAGCGCGCAGGTTGGCCTCTTCATTTTGTCTGCACAGCCTCTCCCTGCGTTTTTCCAGACTTTCTATTTTATCCTTATTCTCGCCTATATCAGCCGTGATATCCGATATGGAACGTTCCGCTTGTTTGCTTGGCTTGATGCCATAGCTTTCTTCGGCGGTTTTCAGATTCTGGATGGCTTCAAACTTATCCAATAATTTCATAAGGTACTCTACAGCCGTTGCCATTGATTCGCGCTCGCTTTGCAGAGGCTTGTGTTCATTATGGCTTCCATGGCCGTAAATACGAAAGAACCTTTCTACAATTTCATCAAAAGTAATACTCCTCAGAAGTATTCTATACTCGTGGAACAGCCATTTGCGATAGTTCGGCACACTCATTTCCTCAATGACATGGAACTGGCTGTCGCAGCGATTCACCACGGACGGGCGGCTTGTGCTTCGAGAAAAAAAGTAGGAAAAACCATCAAATTCAAAGATAAAGTTTATCGTGTGGTGATCAATATAAGTGATCACATCCTTTGCGGATTTCGGGTAGTTATCCCCTCCAAACACAAAATCCAGTATCAGCAGAAAAGTGGACTTGCCAATAGCGTTGCTGCCATCCGAACTGCCAAGGATGACGTTAAGCCCAGGTCGGAAATCTTCCGGCTGAGTTTTAAACTTCTCGCATGTTATCCGCTTTAACATAGTGGAGTACCTCCGTCCCGTCAGGTATTTCTATTTGCCCAAGTTTATACAAACAATCAAGAGCATCAAGAAATATGCTTATTTCCGATACTTTTGTCCGTGTCGCTTCGAGCAGTTCATGCGGGGTCATATCCCGCTCCTCTAATTTCTCCAAGATAGGTGCGAAAAGAGCAATGACGCTATCGGAGAAGGAATTAACTTTGCTTGGTATTTTCATTGAACAAATCACACCTTTTCACTAAATATCCAACAATGATCTCACAGGCGTCTCTATGTCTCTGTCCAACTTGTGAAAATAGTTTTTCAACTAAGAGATCTGCTATGTATTCCTGTGGATCGATAATATCTGATTTTTTCTGTATTCCACTCTCGAGCAGCTTATAAGCGGATTTCATTAACTCCCCAAACATATTCGTGTCAAATCCGATTTCCTGTTCAAGACGGGAGCAAGTGTTTTTTACAGTTTTATATAAGCGAGCCATACTCGCATTAATCTTGTCCTTCAGGAAAGGTTCGTGAATCTTACGCTCAATCTCAACCAAATCCTTGATATCTGTTGGTTCCAGTCCTTGCGCATTCTTTGTCTTATGAACTTCGCGCAGAACAGTCTCTATTTCATCCTGAAACTTAATGCCGGATATTCTGTCAAGAAATGCCTGAATATCCGCACAACGGTGTTTTTTTTCAAGCAACTCTGCTATTTCATCAGATGACATCACCGGAACAAGAGAAGCACATTCGTTTGTACATAATGCTACCGCATTTTCATAGCTGTCCGCTTCATCTGGTGACTGCTTCAAATAGACAATTTCACAGTTTTTAACCGGAATCTTCCCTCGCTTGGGAATTCCAAGATAACCACCGCAATATAAACACTTTCCATTAGCTTCTGACAGCAGAGTAACAAGCAGGGAATCGTCCTGCTTTGATGGCTGAGGTAGTTGCTTGATTTTGTCTATAACATACTCTGCGACACCTTCGGCGAATTCTGTATCGGTCTTTCCGTTTCTATAATCATAAGTGCGGGCCCGATTTGACACATTATCCTCAAGGAGCGTTATTTCTTCAATCCGAGATGTGAAGGAAAGAACATACTCTTGTGTAACAGATCGAATCGTCTTTTTACCGCTTCGGTTCGTAGTATTTGTGACAACATATAAAAAGACTCCGGCCAAAAACGAATGAAAACAGAATTCGGTTTGTGGTGCCAATTCTTTTTTGGTTATGCCATTGACCAGCTCGACTTTCGTATCATCGTAAATACCATGTATTTTCTTCCCATCTTTTTCAGGAAGATCATTACCAATCATGTCTTTAAGTGTCAGGATTATCTGCTTGGATAAATTACTGTCCAACAGTTTGATGACATTGTTCTTAAAGTAGCTGGCTACTTCTTGTGGAACGGCGCTGCGGGCTGGCCCAGTAATATCTTTTGAGAGATTTTGTTCACACCGCAATAATTTTGATGTGGCATCTTCTCTGACACGATCTGCATTTTCCTGCCCTGAAAATGTAAACTCATAATTGGGGGCAACAGAATGAAGAAGTGCTTCGCACAACTGCTTATTATCAATATTAACTGCCTTGCACGGAACAAGAATCGCTAAATATGAGCCAAAACATAACCTCATGCCGAAACCCTCCATTCAAACTGAACTATATCCTATTTATTTTCTTCATCAATATAATCGACGATATCTCCAATATTACATCTGAGAGCCTTACATATGCGCGCCAAAACGTCCATGCTGACCGGCAGTTCTTTGCCTAACTTTGCCATAGTAGTTGTAGTTAAGCCCGTCATAGCCATCAAATCTTTTTTCATCATTTTTCTATCTATCAGTATTTTCCATAGCTTATTGTAGCTGAACGCCATAATATCTCCTCCAAAGAGCATTGCCCTCAAATAGCCTATTTGGAATATTTTATCACGTTTTGAGACTGATATCAAGGTTAACTTGATTAACGCTGATATCGGCTTTGCATATTTAGACTTCATGCATGAACTTGGTACAATATTAAAAATTCGCTACTCACACGCTACCGGAAAGCTATTCCCACACCTCCAAGCTTGTCCCATAAATTAGTATGCTGTTATTGCGTAAGGCGATAACAGCTTTTGCTTTATATGCCTGAACACTCAAAAATCAGTCGAGGGGAGGGAAGCATTTCTATGACCGAAGTAAGAAACCTGAATAAAAAACGCATCGGCGATATGAGCAGTGATCAACGTCTGTTTGAAATTCAAATAAAAGATTGCGTTACTCGTATCACCGTAAATACCGATGGCACATTGAACATAACGCATGATCGTGTAAAACCTGTAGCATAACCGTACCTTAGTAACAAAAATGAAATCCGCCAGAACGCAAGACGGCAGTGCGGAACTTCCTGCAAAGGAGGTTCTCCTGCCGTCTTGTTTCGTTTATGCGGATTCGACGGTTCCGGCGGATTTCAAAAATTTGAAATTCAAAGGAGCAGATTTTATGAAAAGCATCAAAAGAGATACTCAGCGTCAGAGGGAGAGCAAGAAAAAATACCAAATCAAGGTGCAGGACCAGCTTGTGCCGGTCAGCGAAGAAGTCTATTTTACCTATCACCGCATGAAGCGTCGTGAAACCTATCTGGAGGAAAGGGATACGGCAAACGGCGTCTTTTATTACAGTGCCATGGATACGGCGGAAACTACAGGTGAGGATGGTATTCCAGACCTTGTCTCTCCCCGTGTGGAGGATGTGGTCATGGACAAGCTCATAACGGAAAAGCTCCACAGGTGCCTCGCACAGCTTTCTAAGGAGGAACAGGCTTTAATCTTTGCCCTGTACTTTCAAGGAAAATCTCAGTCGGAATTGGAGCGGGAAACCGGTATCAAGCAACAAACTATCAGCTACCGTGAACGACAGATTCGGCTGAAGCTCAAAAAAATGATAGAAAAGTAAAAATATTTTTTGTAGACCCCCTCACGAAATCGGCTTAGTAGTGAGGGGGTTTTTCTATTCACCCTCACTGCTCTTTGAAAATTTCATATCCGACGACCTGAATACGTTAGCTGACGGCCCCAAAAAAGGGAAAGCGACCCCGGAGGATGCGCCAAGACCACCTGTAGGCAGGCAGTAAGAAAACGAAAGCACTTATTTTCTGTTCGTTGTTTCTTTCTGCTCCTATCAAAGACGGCCAAATAAGGTGCAAAGCGGTACCCATCCGTCCGAAAAGCAGGCTGTGGCAGCTTGTTTCGCAATGACCCCGTCAGCCTATATTGATACTTCTGTCCAGTCACAGCCCCCCTTGACAGGGGGACCACGCAATGAGGGCAGCCAGCGGAGATCCCGGTGGAGGTGAGATTCCTATGATGCGGTGAAGCCAGCCGCAGTTCAGGCCGTCGCCTTTTGAGCTCGTATACACCAGAGCTCTGCGTGCTTGGGGAATAGTGTTGAATTAAGCACAGCGAGAAAAATCTTAATGTTAGAAGCAATGGAGATCGCCCTGCCTGCAAAGACTCTCACAGCAAAGCAGATCATACAGGGCGGTCTCTATTTTTGTGCCATTAAGAATATGGGCATAGGAAAGAGGTGTGTATTTGAAACAGTTCCAAAATACCATTTTACGAGGTGACATCTACTACGCAGATTTAAATCCAACGGTTGGCTCGGAACAGGGCGGCGTTCGGCCCCTTGTCATATTGCAAAACAATGTTGGAAACCGCTACAGTCCCACCGTGATTGCCGCCGCCATTACCGCGAAGCCGAAAAAGCCGCTCCCCACCCATGCAAGCATCGGTCATGCCTGCGGCCGCCTGAAGGAGTCCTTTGTGCTTCTGGAGCAGATACGCACCATCGACCGCAGCAGGCTTCGGGAATATGTCGGCAGGCTGGATGAACAGGAAATGCAAAAAATTGACGAGGCACTGGCAATCAGCGTCGGGCTGGCTCCGGCGCCTATTTTATCAGGGAGGGAAACGCCATGACAAACGCACAGGTATCCGATAATCTGATGTACGCTGCCGCCCTGCAGCAGCTCACACGGCTTGCAGCCGTCAAGGGCATGACCAACAAGGAGCTTGAACAGGTTAAAAAAGACTTGGAACGC
>NZ_DALZQO010000023.1:33116-52051 GCF_032017025.1 Hydrogenoanaerobacterium sp. | reverse complement strand
TGCGGGGGCTGCAGGCGCAGCAGGGGCTGCGGGGGCTGCAGGCGCAGCAGGGGCTGCGGGTGCAGGAGCCGGTTTGTGTGCAGCCTTTGGTGCCTCTTTTTCATCGGCCTGTGCAAAGTATGTGTCAAAGCTTTCCACCTGTTTTTTCTGGGTGTAGTTCTCAAACACCACGTTCAGCTCGCTCTCGGTGAGAGCAGTCTGCGACTTATGCGGGGTGTCGTTCACCTTAGAAAGAAGCTCAACAACCTCCTTGCTGGTAACACCCAAATCTTTCGCGACCTCGCTGACTCTGTATTTTATCATCATAGACTAAAATCCTCCTTATTCCTCTGTTTCGCGGCTTAACATCGTACGTAGTTTTCCGGCAAGTCCCGGATCTGTCACCGCTATTATTCCTGTTCTCTTACCAATCTCATACCAAAATTCGTCCATTGTAATTGGTAGTGAGAAACTCTCTATGTCTTCCGCCTCGCAGATAAGGTTAATTCCCTTGCGGGATTTCTCAGATAAATCGGATGCTGTGAGCACGATTTCAGCTTCGCCTTTTAGAACCGCATCTTTCACCTGATCGAACCCCAGCAAAAGCTTGCCTGCCCTTTTTGTGAGCGAGATGGTTGATAAAAGCCTATTCACCTTTTTCCAATTCCTCCTCCATTCGGTTGTAAACCTCCTCCGGTATCTGGCAGGAGAACGAGCGTTCAAACCGTCTGGCCTTTCTCGCTTTTTTTAGGCAATCTATATTATTGCAGACATAAGCGCCTCTGCCCGGCCTTTTTCCCACCGTATCGAGTGATATTTCACCCTCGGGGCTTTTCACAACGCGAATCAGCTCTTTTTTCGGCTTCATCTCGCCGCAGCCCGAGCACATCCTCAAAGGTACTTTTTTGATTTGCATATGTCTGACCTCCTAATTGTAACGCTAATTATTCTGCCACTTCCTCGCTAAAGAAACCGCTCTCGGGGCGAATATCAATCTTCCACCCGGTGAGCTTTGCGGCAAGGCGTGCGTTCTGCCCCTTGTTACCAATTGCCAGTGACAACTGATGATCGGGAACTGTTACCTTGCACATTCTCGCACCCTCGGGGTCAACTTCGACCGCCACAACATCGGCGGGAGAAAGTGCCGCGGAGATAAACTGTGCAGGGTCTTCCGAGTATTTGACAACGTCGATTTTCTCGCCGTCCAGTTCATCTACAATTTTAGCAACACGGCTGCCCTTGGGGCCAATGCAAGCGCCCACTGCATCGACGTTTTCATCTTTGCTCCATACCGCAAGTTTGGTGCGGCTGCCCGCCTCGCGGGAGATTGCTTTGATTTCAACCGTACCGTCATAAATCTCGGGAACCTCAATTTCAAACAGGCGTTTTACTAAGCCCGGGTGCGTACGCGAAATCATAATGCGGGGGCCTTTTTCAGAGTTGGCAACCTCAACCACATAAACCTTAATGCGCTGCCCCTCAACAAGCACCTCGGTAGGAACCTGCTCAGACTTGGGAAGAACCGCCTCGTTGCGCCCAATTTCAAGGGATGCAATCCCCTTCCTGTTATCCACACGCGAAACGATAGCAGAAACAATCTCGTGTTCTTTGCTCTGGAACTCCTGCAGCAGCTGGCCTTTTTCCGCCTCGCGAATGCCTTGACGGATGACATGCTTTGCCGCCTGTGCCGCAATACGCCCAAACTGTTTTGTCTCAAGCGCGATTTCAACCGTGCCGCCAACCTCAGCGCGTTTGTCGTATTTAAAAGCATCTTCTAATAGAATATCGGTGTACTCATTTTCAATATCATCAACAACGTCTTTACGGATTGCAACATGAAAGGAGCCCTTAGTGGGATCGATATCGACCAAAGCATTCTCGGTTCCGCCGTAATCGCGCTTTACTGCAATGGCAATCGCAGCTTTAATTTTCTCCAGCAGATAATCGGCGGGAATGCCTTTTTCTTTTTCCAGAAGCGTTAGTGCCTCAAAAAACTCGTTATTCATTTTAGTCGAGTCCTCCCATATCAAAATCATCGTATAGTCTAACATATGCGGTCTCGGCTAAGGGGATTTGCATCTCCAAATCTTCGTCCAGCAATATGGTAATTTCATTGTTTTCGTAAGCAGTGAGCTGCCCTACAAAATCTTTTTGCCCCTCAACCGGGCGAATAAAGCGCACATTGACAGCCTTACCGATATACTGCTTAAAATGCCAGTCTTTCACCAGTTCGCGTTCAATGCCCGGCGAACCAACTTCGAGGTAATAGCTTTGATCAATCGGGTCTGCTTCATCCAATAGTTTATCCACCGCACGGCTGAAATTCTCGCAATCTTCAATGTTTACGCCGCCCTCTTTATCTATAAACAGGCGCAAATACCAGGACGCACCCTCTTTTTCAAAGCGCACATCCCATAAAATCAGCCCCATTTCATCTGCGACAGGCTGCACCACCTCGCTGACGAGTGTTACTGTGTTCTTCCCTTTTGCCAAGCTACCACCATTCCTTTTCTGCCGTGATTCCGTTTTACAGTGCAAACAGCCCCAAAACAAGCTTATTTCAGCAGCTGTTTGCCCCATACATAAACAAAAGAGCGGGTAACCCCACTCTTTCACAACTTAATCTTTTACTTTTATTATAGTAACATGCTTTGCAGCGTTTTGCAAGGGATAATACGAATTTATTTGATAAAAGTAACAAAACAAAAAGAAAGACACCGTTGGAGATGCGGCGTCTTTCTCTTTTGCTCTTGCCTTGCGGCTATTGTAACTCTATTACGAGAGTTGGAGATGGCTTATTTTTGCTTTTGCAAAGGCACAGCAACCTGTGCCCTTATAAAAGCAGGCGGACGGTGTGGAGAAACCACCGTCCGCCATTAAGCCGGTTAAATAACGTTAATTGTTACCAACTAAAATTATTTGCGTTTTGCAACAGCGATACCAGCAACAGAAACTACTGCCAGAGCAACAGCCAGGCCAACGAAATCGTTAGCACCGGTGTCGGGGTTGGTCTCAGCGCCATCGCCTTTGTCGGTAGCAGCGTCTGCTTTCAGCTCAACGTCAGAGATAACGTATTTGCCGAGTTTGTTGGTTTTAATTACAAATTTCTCAGCGTCCTCATCGTACTTAGCGTCTTTGAAGACAACCAGTTTGCCGTTCTCGTTGGTGTAGATGAAAGGAGCAACCATTTTGCCATCTTTGCCTTCAACCATGTCAGCAGCAATGGTCAAAGTACCAGAACGACGGAAAGTTTTGTTGTTGCCATCAAAATATCTGATGTCCAAAGCTGCCTCAGGGTATTTATCCTCGAGAGCCTCATCCTCATCGGTGAGTCTCAGGAACAGGTCTTTCTGACCCTCAGCATTAACTTCAAAAGTAGCTTTGTCATTAAAGTTCAACTCAACGTCTTTAGCATCGTCGTCAAATTTAACAACAGGTTTGCCATCAACGTCTTTGTAGTTAGAAACTTCAACTTCGCTATATTTAATTTCGCCAGCAAGAGCGTAGCTCTTCTCAGCAGCAGCATTACCACTGTCTACCTTGAAATCAGCATCAGGATAAATTGTGATAGTCATCTCAAAATCTTGTGCTTCCATGTTAAACTTGTCAGCAGTTTTGAAGGTGATGAAAGCTTGTTTGTCTTTGATGACAAAAGCAGGTTTAGAAGCAATATAGGAAGCGCCAGTGTCGATAGAAGATCTTACTTTGTAGTTCTTCAAATCAGAAATTTTGCTGATATCATCAGAGCCATCATTTACAGGAATGTAATATGTCTCGTTAGCAGCAAGACTCATGTTGTTACCGAAAAGGATAGCAGAAGATGCTTTTTCAGTTTTAGCATCTTTATCATAGGTGTAGACGTTAGCATCAATAGCAATATTCTTTGTGCCAGAATTGCCTGTAACAGCAGCGAAAGCAACGGTTGTCATGCCAAAAGCAAGAACAACAGCAAGTACAAGTGCAAGTACTTTTTTCATTGTAAATTCCTCCATAAATTTTGTTTTTTGTTTATAGCAAGCGGTTCTCCGTCCGCTCATCTAACTTATGCGGGTTTGTCAAAAAGCTCCTCAATGCTTTCGGGGGCTTTCAACAGGGTTTGCAGCTTCACGGCTTCATCCAGTGTAAAACAGCTGGCGCCCTTCAGCTTTAAAAGCAGAGTATTGTACGAGATTCCAAGAGCATCGGCTACTTCGCGTTTTGTTTTGCCGCTGAGCACAAGGTGTGCTTCAATCTGCCGGTACACCGCAACCAACTCCTTTTCTCGTTCTTATCTTTTCTCCTTTTAATTTATGACATAATGGTAACACGCTGTTTTAAAATTGTCAACCACATATTTCCATTAATTTAATATAATATAATGTATTATAGCCAATATTATGTTAAAACATTGATAAACGCGATTTGATTCTTTACGTTATTCTTAATTATTATCTCATTACTTGCTATTTTTATCCGGTACAGTTACAAATTAGTAACACGATATTTTGGCATTATTTTATTCAAATATTCGCTTTTTGGTAAAAAGACAGGTAAATTGTTGAAATACCTGCTATTACATGCTACTATTTGCTTAAAGGAGTTGATGCTATGAGCCGTGAGCAATACATAAAACGGTTGATTAAAGAAAACGGCTACACTCTAAAAGATTTTGCGCAGCAAATTGGCATGCCTTACAGTACCCTGCTTTCTATGCTCAACGGGTCAATTGGCGGTGCGGCCATTGACAGTGTACTAAAAATTTGCAGAGGGCTCGGCATCACCATCAGCAACCTTCAGCAGCATGTGCAAAATTTTGATGAAAATGACCGCTTTGGCATTACCGAAGCCGAAAGGCGATTGATTACGCAGTACCGCCTGCACCCCGACATGCAGGCTGCCGTAAATAAGCTGCTCAGTTTTGAAGCAGGTATCGGCTGAACTGGTCCTCTGTAAGCTAAAAAGTTTGCAGAGGTTTTTTCTGTATTGGGCGGCAGCGCAAAATCTGTTCGATGCACCTTGTTTATCGTTTTTATCCTTCTGTAACGCCGTGGCACCTGTAAAGCAATGCACTTGCATTTAAAAGAGCCTTGCATCACCTGTAAAGTAAATACTTATGCAGATAAAAAAGCTGAACTATTTTTTTGCCATCCTTATTAATGCCACTTAAAAAAACGAATCAATTCGTCGATATTAATCATGCCAATTCTGCTCTGATATTATATAAAAGATAATACACTGCCGATACAAGCTTTTTACAAGCTTTTATGATAAACCCGAACCTCGCACTGCAAAAAACTATAAATATATGGGGAGTAAAATATGTTTCGAAGATTAAGGAATATCAAAATTCGCTGGCAGTTAGACCTTGCATTTGGTTTGACTGTAATTTTATGTGTTGTTCCGTTGGTTGTGTGCCTTTTGTCTTTACGCAGTACACACAACATGCTAAAGATTACCAATACCGTTAGCATACCCGAAATGCGTAAGGTATGGCTTGTTAAAAACAATATTTCCAAGCTGGAGAAAAACATGCTGGATATGATCCTTACGGATGACCAGCAACGGGCCGATGCACTGATTGCAGATTCTGATGCGAAATCGTTCCAAATTATAAAGGGGCTTGAGCATTTAAAGTTTTTGCTGGCAACCGATAAAGAAAAAGTGGACGAGGCAGTTGCCTTTACTCTGGATGCAAAAGAAATTCGAAAGCAGATACAAGACATTTCCATGAGCGATCAGAAAAAGGCTACTGCGCTCTACGATGATTACAGTGCCGCCGTGCAAAAAACTGATGCAAAAGTTGATGAAATACTGGGTATTGTTGATGCCTCGGTTACACAGAGGGTAGAAGAATCTGGTTTGGGCAGTAGTTTTGCACAAGCCTCGTCTATCCTGCTTGGTTTGTTTGGCGTTCTTTTCTCTATTGCAATTTCTATATTTATTGGGCGCGGCATCTATAAGCCAATCAGCGAAATTGAAGCCTTTGCACAACAAATGGCAAAAGGTAATATGGGCGCTGAATTAGCCTATCAGTCTCATAACGAGCTGGGACGCCTGGCCGATAGCCTGCGCCATTCTGTGGCTGCACTTTTCCTCTACATAAAAGATATTGACAGAGTGATGGAGGAAATGGCTGACGGCAATTTCGATTTAGCCCCCGCCCAAAAGTACATTGGGGATTTTGAAAATATTGAAAATTCTATGACAAAGTTTATTGCCATAACGTCATCTACCCTGTCTCAAATCAATGAGGCTGCCGAGCAGGTAGCCAGCGGTTCCGATCAAGTTTCCTACGGCGCACAGGCACTTTCTCAAGGCGCTACCGAGCAGGCAAGTTCCATCCAAGAGCTTTCTGCTGCAATTACAGAAATAACCGGCCAAACCAGAAAAAATGCCGACAATGCCATGGTTGTAAGCCAGAGAGCTACCGACATGGGCACTTCTATCGACAACAGCAATAAGCAGATGCAGCAAATGCTTGCCGCAATGGAACAAATCAGCAGCAAGTCAGACGAAATCAGTAAAATTATAAAAACAATTGAAAATATTGCTTTTCAAACAAACATTCTTGCACTGAACGCGGCAGTAGAGGCTGCAAGAGCCGGTGCAGCCGGCAAGGGCTTTGCTGTGGTTGCCGATGAGGTGCGAAACCTTGCCAGCAAAAGTGCCGAGGCTGCAAAAAACACAACTGTTTTGATTGAGGATTCGGTTCATGCGGTAAAAGACGGGGTTAAAATTGCAGATTCCACTGCAAAAGCATTGGAAGAGGTTGTTGCGGATGCAGAGTATATTGTAACTGCAGTCACTAAAATCTCCGGCAGGTCAAAGAATCAGGCAATTGCAATCGAACAAATCTCTACAGGCGTTGACCAAATATCGGGCGTGGTACAAACCAACTCTGCCACCGCCGAACAAAGTGCGGCTGCGAGCGAAGAGCTTTCCAGCCAAGCACAGGTGCTAAAAGATCTTATCAAAGCGTTTCGTCTGAAAAAGGATGCTGCAACGGCGTATGCGCAGTACAACGATTTGGGTGAAGCCCTTGACGAAGCTGATTTTGATCACCATTATTACAGTGATAAATATTAAAGGGAACGATTAAACCAATTTAAAGCGTGAAAAGCCCGATGTCGAATAAAAACCGACATCGGGCTTTTTGCATGCTTTTATCGTCGGGCACATGAGCCTGCACCATAAGATATAAACAGCTTAAACCTGTGAAACAATAAGACTTCTTAAATAATGCTCATTAATTGCATAAAATTATTTGAAAATATTAACAATAACAATAGGATCACATGTTGTAGGGGGATTGCAGTGTATACACAATTAGGTCAGGACATGATACGTAAAGAAGCCTGGAATAAGGTAACCGGAGCCGCCGACTATACAAACGACTTGCCTGAACCGGCAGCGTTATGTGCAAAGCTGCTGACCAGCCGCTACGCACATGCCCACATCGTCTCGATTGATACCGTAAAGGCAAGCAGCATGCAGGGAGTAAAAGCCATAGTAACCGGAAAAGATGTTCATTTTTTATGCGGCGCACTTCTGAATGACAAGCCTCCCCTCGCCAAGGATAAGGTTCGCTTTTTTGGTGAGCCGGTTGCAATGGTAATTGCCGATAATGAACAGCATGCAAAGGCCGCAGTAAATTGCATTCAGGTTGAATATCAGGCTCTGCCCGTCGTTAACTCCATTGTCGATGCGCTGAAGCCGAATCCGACTTTAATTCATGAAAATCTGATGAATTATAAAAAGATGATAGACGACGTTTACCCGATCGAGAATTCGAACATCTGCAGCCACCATAAAATTCGCAAAGGAGATGTGCAAAAGGGCTGGGCTGAAAGTGAAGTTACGGTTGAGGGGACGCTGATGCTCCCCCAATCGGACCATGCAGCGATGGAGACCAGAACTGCCCGCTGCAAAATGCAGCCGGACGGCAGGGTGGTGATTCAATGTTCCTCGCAGGCGCCGTTTGCCGTTAAAGAGCTGATCAGCGAATATTTTAAACTGCCGGAAGGAAATATCGCTGTGCAAGTGCCGCTTGTGGGCGGCAGCTTTGGGGGCAAGGTGGCTGCCGAACCCGAAGTGTTAGCTGTAATTGCGGCAAAAGCCGTTGAGGGAAACTGCGTCAAACTGGTGAATACCCGCGAGGAGGATATGGTAAGCTTCCCCTGCCACATGGGGGTGGAAGCAAAAATTAAGTTGGGAGCAAAGAAAAACGGGAAAATTACTGCCGCAGAAATGATTTTTCACGTGGATTGCGGAGGCTATGCCGAAATCGCACCGAAAATGGCGAAAGCTATTTTGGTGGATTGCACCGGCCCTTATCATATCGAAAATATCCACTGCGATTGCTATACGGTTTATACCAACCATCCCTACACTACCTCTTTTCGAGGGTTTGGGCACGAATCCCAAGCTTTTTGTTTGGAACGCATGATGGACAAGCTTGCTGCGGCGCTTAAGATGGACCCATTGCAGCTGCGCATGGTGAACGCTATAAAAGAAGATGATTTTACCCCAACTCAGGTAAAGGTTACTTTAAGCAATACAGGTAATTTTGCAGAATGTCTTAACAGGCTTAAAACCCTTATTAACTGGGAGGAAGGTACAAGGATAGAGCAGAGCAATAACCTTGTGCGGGCAAAAGGGATTGGATGCTTCTATAAGACCTCAGATACCCCAACAGATGCTGCTGCCAGTGCGATTATTATCTTTAACAAAGACGGAAGCATCCATTTAAATTGCGGTGCTGTGGAATGCGGGCCGGGCATGAGAACAACTGCAGCTCAAATTCTTGCCGAAAAAATGAACATGAACATTGACCGAATTCATGTAAAAATGGAGATTGACTCTGAGACAACGCCCAAGTATTGGAAAACCGTCGCCAGCATGACCACCTTTATGGTGGGCAGGGCTGTCCTAAGCGCTGCGGACGACGCGATACGCCAATTGCTAAGCCTAGGTGCAATTGCCCTGCGCTGCCCGCCCGAGGATTTGGAGCTAGGGGAAGAAAAAGTTTTTGTACGAAGCGACCCGACCATGTATGTGTCATTTAAGCATCTGGTACATGGCTACAAGTATCCAAACGGAAATGCCATTACGGGGCCCATCATTGGCAGGGGAAGCTACATTATGAACCACCTGACCCTGCTTGACCAAGAAACCGGAAAAGGCAAAGCGGGGCCGTGCTGGACAGTTGGCGCACAAGCCGTCGAAGTGGAGTACGACACCAAACAGCACACCTACCGCATTTTAAGAGCGGCCACTGTTATCGATGCAGGGAAGGTTCTAAACCCTAAAACCGCAAAGGGTGTTGTAATGGGCGGAATGTGTATGGGGCTGGGGCTAGGTACCGGTGAGCACTTTGTTTACGATGACAAAGGAATCATACAAGACACCAGCTTTCGTACGTACAAGATGCTGCGGTATGGAGAGGTACCGGAATATTTAATTGATTTTGTAGAGACGCCCCATATCGAAGCGCCCTTTGGTGCAAGAGGAATCGCCGAGCATGGTATTATCGGCATCCCCGCCGCTTTGGCCAACGCCTTATCGCTGGCAGCAGGTGTGGATATTACCGAACTGCCTATCACCCCGGAATATTTGTGGAAGAAAAAGACAGGTGCGCTGTGATGATATCTTTTGATTTTGAATATTATAAGCCAGAAACTTTGGAGGAAGCTGTTTTATGCTATCATCAGCTTGTCTCCCACAACAAGCATCCGCTTTATTATGGCGGAGGAACCGAAATTGTGAGCATGGCAAGGGCCGAAAGCCTTCGGTTCGATGCGGTAATTGACCTCAAGGGCATTCCGGAGTGCAGCTATATGGGGTTTGAGGACAACAGCCTTGTTCTGGGCAGTGCCCTGACATTAACGCAGATTGCCGAGGCCGGGCACTATCCCCTATTGTGTGAAACTGCCGCCAGAATTGCCGACCATACGATTCAGGGCAAGATCACACTGGGCGGCAATTTAGCCGGCACTGTTAAATACCGCGAAACTTCTTTGCCGCTGATGATTACAAACTGCAAGGCGAAAGTAATGACACAAAACGGGTTGCAGGAATTGTTATTCTCGCAAATTTTTGACGGACATTTGCGGCTGCAAAAAGGCGATTTTCTGGTGCAGCTTTTCGTGGATCAAAATAAGCTTCTTCTGCCCTATGCCCATGTCAAAAAGACCAAGATGGATAAAATCGACTATCCGCTCATCACATTGGTGGGGAATAAAAGTTCTTTGAAAATCAAGGCGGCCGTCAGCGGATTGGCAAACTGCCCTCTTATTCTGCCGTCCGACCTGCTGAGTAACACCATGTTGACCGAAGAAGAGCGAATCACCCAGATTACCGAGCAGATCAAAGGCTCTGTCATCAGCGATTATTTGGGGAGCAAAGAGTATCGCATCTTTGTTTTACGTAATATTTTGCTGCAGATGTACGAAAATTTTAAGGGGGAATAGCATGATATCCTATACGGAGAAAAGCATCATCGAATTAAATATAAACGAAGAAACCGTATCTGTTATGGTTCAGCCGTCCGATACTCTGCTTTACGTCTTAAGGGAGAAACTATTTCTTACCGGGGCTAAGCCCGGATGTGAAAACGGTGATTGCGGTGCGTGTACGGTTCTTGTTGACGGCTGGCCTATAAAATCTTGCCTGATGCTGGCGGTGGAGGCTATTGGGCACCAGATTTTAACGGTAGAGGGACTCAAGTATGCCCCTGTTCAACGGGCATTTGTAGAAAAATGGGGGTTCCAGTGCGGATACTGCACCTCCGGCTTTTTGATGGTATGCCATTCCCTGTCCAACCTCCACCCCGATGCAGGCGATTTTGTAATAGAACAGTGGCTTCAATCCAACCTTTGCAGGTGCACCGGTTACGCCGAGATTAAAGACGCAGTGAAAGCAATTTTAGCAAAAGAATATTAAGCGGAGGTTATCTTGGTTTTGAAAACAGCAGCCGAAAACTGCACAAAAAGAACAGGCGGGTAAACCACCGCTTGTTCTTTTTTATTTGCACCTTTTTCGGAATTGTTTCCCGCTCATCTGTTATTTCAGCATCTCCAAAAGCAAACAGGGGTGCTGAGCACCCCTGTAAAACCTTTATCTTACTATTAAAATCGGTCACGATCATGGTCTCGACGACGATCTCGATCGCGGTCACGGTCATCGAATGGGAAAAAGAAAAACGGAAAGAAAAACGGGTTAAATCTGCGTCTTCTATGTCTATCGAACATATCTCTTACCATGAGGGCTCTTGTAAAATCATTGATTGTAGACCTGTTGTGCCCCATTGGTGGATCGTTCATCACATTGCTTCTTCTAACCGCCTCATCCGTTAACTGATTTATGTTCTCGTTTGACAGATTGTACATGCTTTCGTCGCTGAGCGAATCAACTATGTCCTGAACATGCGGATAAATTCTTGTATAACAATCAGGATACATTTTTTCCATACGATCCATATAATCTACCGATAAGTTCATGGGGTTGCCCAAATAATTATCCATAATAACCTCCTTTATTTTTTGACGAATCAATCATCAAAAGTTTCAATAACAGTTTATGTCTGCTATCTGTAAAAGGTGTCGTAGAAATTGGGCTGACCAGCTTGTAAGACATTAGTTTCAGATAATAAAAGGGCTCCCTTGCCGAGCCAATCTTCGTTTTTTGTCCGTATCTTTAGGATATTTCAAAAATATTCCACCTTTTTGTAAAATCGGTATCTGTATTACACAAAAAAATAATGCTATGATGAAATAAACAAAGTAGGTTTCACAATACAAGTTTAAGGGAGGATCACAATGAAAAAGAAATTATTCGCATTGTTACTTGCGGCTACCATGGCAGCAACACTGTTCACTGCCTGTAAAAACCCCGCACCGAGCACCGCTGTGCCAGAGCCCAAACCGGACGCTGCAGCAAAAACCATAACACTGAAAATTTTCTCGAACCTGCCGGACAGAAAAAACGGCCAAGGCTTGGTGGAGCAAATGATTATTGATGAATACATGGCTGCGAACACCAACGTAAAAATTGAAGTGGAAGCTTTGGACGAAGAAGCTTACAAAACAAAGTTTAAGGCATACTCCATGGACGGTATGCCCGATGTTGTAAGCATTTGGGGGCAGCCCTCTTTCCTGGATGAAGTGCTCGACGCCGGGGTTTTGGCTGAGCTAAACCCTGCCGATTACACCAACTACGGCTTCATCCCCGGGTCTTTAGATGGCTTTGGTAAAGACGGCAAGCTTTATGGCCTGCCCCGCAACACCGATGTTATGGCATTTTACTACAACGAAAAAGTGTTTAAAGACAACGGCTGGAAGGTACCCGCCACCTACGAAGAACTGCTCGCCTTAGCCCCCACCATTAAGGCGGCTGGCATTGTTCCTGTTGCAATGGATGGCGGAGACGGCTGGCCAATGGCCATCTACTTAACCGACCTGATGATTCGCATAAACGGTAATTGCAGCGACATCATTTCCAAAGCGATTGCCTCCGGAGATTTTAGCGACCCTGTATTCGAAAAAGCGACCCAACTGCTGGTTGACACTGTAAACGCAGGCTTGTTCCAGATAGGTTACGACACACAAGACTACGGCACCGCCATGAACTTGTTCACAAACGGGCAAGCCGCCATGTTCTACATGGGCAGCTGGGAGTCCTCCATGGCTTTAAACGAAGACATTACTGAAGAAATTCGTACCAACGTGCGTGCATTTACAATGCCCCCGCTTGCAGGCGGCAAAAGTGCGCAAACTGATATTGCAGCCTGGAACGGCGGCGGCTATGCGGTATCGGCCGAATCTGAGGTAAAAGACGAAGCGATTAAATTCCTAAACTTTATGTATCAGCCCGATAAACTATCCAAATATGGCTGGGAAAATGGCGTTGGCATGTCTGCACAAGATCAATCTGCATATATGACCGGCAAAGAAACCGAGCTGCAAAATGTATTTACAAGCATTACAACCGGCGCAACAAGCGTTTCGGGTACACCACTAAACGACTGTGGTCCCTCCGCTTTTAAAACCTCAATCGAGAGTGAAATTCAAAGCGTCTCCAACGGCACCAAAACTGTTAAAGATTTTCTTAGCACGATTGGCGCAGCATGTAAATAATTGATACACCTAATGTAACTAGATTTACCCATATGGCTGCCTAATATTTGTTTTAGGCAGCCATAATTTTAAGGAGGGAGGGTAACTGTGAAGAAGCTTTACAGCAACAAAGCGGTCATCTTCAGTTTGGTTCTACCGGGCCTTTTGTTTTTTCTTTTTGCCATACTATTCCCTATCTGCCTTAGCATCTATTATAGTTTCACGCAATATTCCGGAATGGGTACCGCTACCCTAATTGGGTTAAATAACTATAAGGCTTTGTTACATGATACAAAGTTCTTTGTCTCTCTTCGAAACTCCTTGCTTTTGGCTATTGGCTTTATCTGCATCCAGCACCCGATTGCCATCGTTGTTGCCGCTACCTTAGATAAGCTGCAGGGCAAGGCAGAAGGTATCTTTCGCTGTATCTACTTTATTCCGAATGTCATTTCGGTTGCGGTTATCGCATATTTATGGAAGTTTATTTACAACCCCGATTTCGGTTTATTGAACAATGTTTTGAAAGCACTGGGGTTTTTAGGGCAAGTAAACTGGCTTAGTGCCAATAATGCCATTTGGTCTGTGCTCGTTGTGCTGATTTGGCACGGTTTTGGCTGGGGCATGCTGATTTACTATACAGGCATTAAGAACATTGATCCTGTGCTTTATGAAGCTGCTTCCATCGATGGCGCAACGCCGAAAACCACCTTTTTAAGAATAACCCTGCCACTGATGAAACCGGTGATTCAGGTAAACGTTACTATGGCCATTATTTCCGCCTTAAAACAAATGGAAACGGTATATTTGCTGACAAACGGCGGCCCCGGCGACAGAACCCAGTTTGCGGCAACTTATTTGTATCAGCAAGCTTTCAAAGCCTTTAAGTACGGTTACGGTAATGCCATTGGCGTAGTCTTTATTGCTATTTGCTTAGTGGTAACGGTTTTATTGGGCAAACTCTTTCAAGAAAAAGAAGCGCTGGAGGTGAGATAGATGGATTATGCAAAGAAAAAAAATTACCCCTTCACTAAAACCTTACTGTACATACTTTTAATCATAATCGCTGTAATCCAAATATTTCCCTTAATCTGGCTCATTAACTTTTCGGTGGCTCGCAGCAGCGAAATGTTTACCAGCGGTCTTTTGATTATCCCAAAAGAAATACAATGGGGCAACTACGTAAAAGCTTTTGTGGACGGCAATTTTTTATGGTATTTGAAGAACAGCCTGGTAATTAATATCCTCGCTGTTGTTTTGGTTGTCATCAGCTCTATTATGGCTGCATTTGCGTGCCGCCGTATGCGCTGGAAGCTCAGCGGCTTTGTAAAAACACTGCTGCTGCTTGGCATGATGATCCCCATCCATGCAACCCTGCTGCCAAACTATAAAATCTATAACGCCCTGGGTTTAACCGATAGCATTTGGGCTTTGCTGATTCCTTACGTTGCCTTTTCGCTCCCGCAGGGGTTTTTCTTAATGAGTAGCTTTATGGAATCTATCCCCGTGGAGTTGGAAGAAGCCGCCGTGATAGACGGCTGCGGTATTTACCGCATTGTTTTCACCATTATTACGCCGTTGTTAAAATCATCGATTGCTACAGTATCTATCATGACGTTTTTGAACAACTGGAACGAATTTATGATGGCCATGACCTATTTGAGCTCACCCAAATGGAAGACACTCCCCTTTTCAGTGCTGGAATTCACCGGGCAGTATTCGTCAAATTATGCGGTACAGTTTGCTGTAATGGCATTAACCGCAGCTCCAGCTGTAATTGTGTATCTCTTTTTAAACAAGCACATTACAAAAGGTGTGGCCATGGGTGCCATAAAAGGTTGATTTTTACAATAAAACTCTGTACTGTATAATAAAGGTAATGTGTATGGGATGGGGTCTTGTTATGAGAAGAATGAAACTGTGGATCAGCAATCTAAGCATTCAGCGAAAAATCATCTTTTATGTTTATCTGGTCATCAGCCCTATTTTGGTATTGATCAGTACCGTTTTGTTTATTAGCAACTACCGGACATCTATAAGAAACCAAATAGAGGCAGACATTAATTTGGTAAAAAGCGTAGAAGAAAGCATCAGTGTAATACAGTCGGATGTAACGGATTTATCGATCTATTTGTGTATTAACAGTGATATCAATCAAATTTTAACCTCGGGCACCCCACAGGCGTTAAACCAAAACCGCAGACTGTGGATGAACAACGCACCCATGCAATTTGTAGAAGACATTATCGCCTTAAAGGGCTATATCAAAACCATTGCCATTTACCCCGAAAACGGCGTTTTTCCCTATCTGCGCTGTATCGATTCCAGTGCATATCTTCCCTCCATTGAGCAGGTACGCAATACCGATACCTATCAGGCCTCTGTCGCCAACAAGGGTGAAGTCACCTGGGCACGGGTATCTCGCGGCGATTCCGATATCTATAAGGCAAACCGCACGGATAAAATCGTCATGTACCGTGAAATTTATGATCTATCCAAGAAAACACCGTTGGGCTACCTGGTATTCGGCATTGATGCCCGAAAATATACCGATTTGTGTAAAAATGCATTGCAGCAAGGCGATGAGGGAATTGTAGTGTTAAGCTGGCGGGGCGAGGAACTAACCCGTGCCGGTGAGGTAGATGCGGAAATTTTGCAGTATGTGCAAAGCACCGCGTACACTGCAACCCCGTATCAGCAGCGTGATACCTATTTTCAATACGGCTCTTACAATGTTTTTTGCAGCCAAAGCCAGAAAAAAGGTGTACTCGTGTGTAAAATGGTACCTAAAAGTGCAGGCAACAGTCAGCTTTACAGCATTGCAATGCTACCCGTGCTTTTACTCATTGGCTTATTGCTTGGGCTGTGGCCTCTTCTTCAGTTTGTGTCGAATGTTATATCGAAGCCTTTGGGGCGTTTGTGCCTTGCTATGGATAAATTTAAAAAAGGTGATTTTGAACAAAAGGTAACAGTTACCGCAAGCGATGAAGTGGGGGCAGTAACCGAGTGCTTTAATCAGATGGTTGAAGAAATTAAAGAGCTGATTGATACAAACTATGTGATGGCGCTCAAAGAAAAAGAAAGCGAGCTTGTTGCGTTGCAGGCACAAATCAACCCGCATTTTCTGTACAATACCCTTGACTCGCTGTATTGGCGAGCGCTTCATAATGGGAACGAAGAGCTTGCGGAGGATATTTTAGCACTGTCGCAACTGTTCCGCTTAGTATTAGGGCAAGGCAAAGGAATTATCCCCGTTTGCCAAGAGCGTGAGCTGATCGCCCGTTATCTTCAAATTCAAAAAATGCGCTTTACTGACCGGCTGGAATATAGCATCAACATTCAAGAAGATATGCTGGATTACTACATACCAAAACTCATTTTACAGCCATTCGTGGAAAATGCAATTATTCACGGCCTTGAAAATACAAGCGCAACCGGTAGGCTGCTGGTAACAGGCTGCTTAAAAGGCGGTTATCTTGAGTTTAGCGTGCAAGACAACGGCATTGGCATGACGCCCGAGCAGGTTGACGGAATTTGGAACATGGATGATTCCAAACGCTATTCCAGCCAAAGAATTGGTGGATATGCTATTAAAAATGTAAAGGAACGGCTCGAGCTGAAATATCAAGACGATTACCGCTTGCACATTCATAGTGAAGTAGGAAAGGGTACGACAATTACGATAGCAATACCTGCAAAAGGAAAGGTGGTGGAGTAATGGCCGTTAAATTACTGATTGCAGATGATGAGGATGCTATCCGCAACGGAATGGCGAACTATATTCGGCTATACAGCAACCACATCGACAAGGTATATACAGCCGCCAACGGGCAGGAGGCTTTGGATCTCATCATCCGGCATGAACCCGACCTGATGCTGCTTGATATACAGATGCCAATTTTGAATGGAATTGAAGTGATGAAAGAAGCCGATAAAGCCGGCATTCTTCCTAGAACCATCATCTTGAGCGGCTACGATGAATTTAAGTATGCCCAACAGGCACTGCGCCATGGAGCAGACGACTATTTGCTGAAGCCCTGCCGTTCAACAGAGATTTTGGCGCGGCTTGATACTATTCTTGAAAAAATGCAAGGCTCACTCAAAGAGACGCAGCAGGCACATCAGACCAATTATCTTGTGGATAGTGCTGTAGAATACATGAAAGAGCATTATAATGAAAATTTGACCTTGGCAGATGTATCCAAAAAAGTGGGGATCACCAGCGGGTATTTGTCCACGCTTTTCTCGCAGAATAGGAGCATCGGCTTTGTGGATTTTCTAAATGAAATACGAATTGAACATGCGTGTATCTATTTGCAGCAGTATCAAATGAAAACGTACGAGGTGGCCTTTAAGGTTGGCTTTAAAGATGAAAAGTATTTTTCAAAAGTATTCAAAAAGGTGATGGATATGTCCCCGTTAGAATTTCGTAAAACGCAGAAGGAAGCACAGCAGATTAAACGGATAGGAGAGAGTGTATGAACCTTGAATTTGTAACGACTACATTTGCAGAGAATGTAAAACGCGAAACTACAACAGTTTTGGAAATGGTGCCGGATTTAGGCGAGGAAAACCAGCTCATCAACCTATACCCAGAGGTGCGGTACCAAGCCTTTGAAGGATTTGGCGGTGCCCTGACCGATGCCGCAGGTTATGTGTACGCACAGATGAACCAACAGCAAAAAGACACCTTGCTGAAAACATATTTTGATGAGAACGAAATGGGTTACCGCATAGCGCGTATTCATATCGACAGTTGTGATTTTTCTTTAGGACATTACGAGGCGATGTCTGACCCAACCGACCTTGAAATGAAAAGCTTTTGCTTGGATAGAACCGAGCAATACATTTTACCGCTGCTTGATGATGCGCAGAAATTTACAAGCAAAAACATTGAGATTATGGTAACCCCCTGGAGCCCGCCCGCTTTTATGAAAACCAACGGGGAGAGGAACCACGGCGGCAAACTTAAAAAAGAGTTTCAATCGTTTTGGTCAAACTATATCTGCCATTACATCAAAGAATTCCGCCGGCGTGGATATACAGTTACCAGAATGAGCCTGCAAAACGAGCCCAAAGCCATCCAACTATGGGATTCGTGTGAATTTACAGCCGCAGAAGAAAAAGAGTTTTTAAAAAACTATCTGTATCCGGCTTTTGTAAAAAATGAGCTCACGGATATTGAGATTTTTATTTGGGACCACAACAAAGAGCGTGTTTTTGAGCGCGCTTGTGAAATTATTGATGATGAAACCGATGCTATGGTGGCAGGTATTGCCTTCCATTGGTACAGCGGCGACCATTTTGAAGCGCTCAATTTGGTGCGGGAAAAGTTCCCCGATAAAAAGTTGATTTTATCTGAGGCATGTATTGAATACAGTAAGTTTTCGCAGGATAATTACCTGGAAAACGCAAAAAAATACGCGCACGATATCATCGGAAATTTGAACAACGGTATGACCGCATTTTACGATTGGAATATTTTGCTCGATAAAAAAGGCGGCCCAAACCATGTTGGCAACTACTGTGACGCACCGTTTTTGTTTGATACAGAGAAGAAAGAGCTATTGGAACGCAACACCCTAGCGTATATCCGCCATTTCAGCCGCTACATAAAGCCTGGTGCAGTCCGCATCGCCCATAGCCGCTACACGCAAGACATAGAGGTTACCGCATTTTCGAATACAGATGATACCATTGTAGCTGTGGTTTTGAACCAGACAAGTCACGAAGTATCGGCTTTCATCCGCCTAAACGGAATTTGTGCAAAAGTTGTGATTCCGCCAAATTCAATTTCCACTGGCATTTTCAAATAGGGCGCAGGTGCTTCTTAAAGCTGATTTAGAGTGCAAAACAGCAGCAGAAAGG